>CAMVBR010000096.1 GCA_947165755.1 uncultured Clostridia bacterium | reverse complement strand
GGTCGTTCAAAAACAGAAAAACAATCGGGGAACTGCCCCTTGATTATTCTGAATAATGAAAAATGAGTAAGATTTGTATTTTTGTATTAAAACCGAATACAGTGTTTGCGGATAGGACTATTCTCAGTAATTCTATTCATAACTTGGGCTATTCCGTATTTTTTGATTTCAATTATACAGAGCCTGTTGCAGAACATTATAAAAACAGTGCGTTTATTTTCAGCCTTGCGGATGATGGTTATTACGATAACTGTGAAAAACTGTTATTACCGGATAACTGTGTCATCAACGATTTTAAAAATGAGATTCCGTTCATAAAAAGAATGCAAGATTTAGCCTGCCTGATCAACACAGTATTAGACAAATCATCTTCCTTAGAGCTGTTTATTGGGGAGAGCGGAACGGATTATAATGATTTCGACAGTTACTCCACAAATGTAAACTCCTTTCCTTATTTAGCAAATCGTCTATTGAACAATATCAGCTTCAATAGTATCCGTTTTATCTTTGTGAATGAAGAATGGGGTCGATTTCCCGTCTTGACTTAAAGACAGGGACTTGTCCTCTGCATTCTTGATATTGACAAGAGACAAAATTGACGGTATAATATAACCGCACTTCGGATCACCGTCAAAATTGGAGAGCGTATGCAGTATATTCATCGCGAGCTTGAGCGTAAATTTCTGGAAGCGGACAGATTTTTCAAAGCCGTTCTTGTGATCGGCGCAAGGCAAGTGGGAAAATCAACGATGCTGAAAGAGCTTGCAAAAGAACAGAACAGAACGATCGTTACGATGGATAACGATTATATGCGGGAGCTTGCATTGAGCGATCCCCGTTTGTTTTTTCAAACGTATAAACCCCCGATCCTGATCGACGAGATCCAGAAAGCGCCGGGCCTTTTGGAATATATCAAGGTCATGTGCGATGAAAGCGAGGCGCGGGGCAGATTCTGGCTGACCGGATCCCAAAGAAAGAAAATTATGGAAAGATCCCGCGAAACGCTTGCGGGGCGCCTTGGCATCCTTCGTCTTTACGGCCTTTCCTACCGAGAGAAGCAGGGGATCCTCGACCCTGCGCCGCTTGATTTTTCAATGGACTGTCTGATGAAGCGAAAAGCGCTTTTACCCGATAACGATATTATCGACGTCTTCGAGCACATCTGGAAGGGCGGTTTTGCGGACGTTCAGAGCGCGTCCGGTGAAATGGCGCAGACGTACTATCAGTCGTATATCGACAATTATCTGCTCGCGGACGCGGTGAACGATGAAGGGATATCGGACGTTGACGGATTCAAGCGGTTCATCCGTGCGTGCGCCGCGCTCGTGGGGAATCTGGTAAATTACAGAACGCTCGGGGAAGCGGCCGGCGTTTCCGATCAGACGGCGAAAAAGTGGCTCGGGATCCTTCAGGACATGGACGTCGTCTATCTTCTGGAACCGTATTCGAATAATGAACTGCAGCGCCTGATCAAAACCCCGAAGCTGTATTTTTGCGATACCGGCCTTTGCGCATACCTGACGCGTTGGCTCACTGCCGATTCCCTGAGAGAGGGCGCGGCAAGCGGCCATATCTATGAAAATTACGTCGTTATGGAGTTGGTGAAAAACTACGCTTACGCCAGAGACAGCGCGCTTCTGAGCTTCTACAGGGACGACAACGCCAAGGAGATCGACGTCTTTGTGGAAGAGAACGGTATGATCCACCCGCTTGAAATCAAGAAAAGCGCAAATCCAGATAAGAAGGAGATCCGCAAGTTCAACGTGATCGAAAAAACGTCCCTGAAACGCGGCTGCGGTGGCATCGTCTGTATGTTCCCGTCGCCGTTCCCGATCGATCAGACGAGCAGCTTTATACCAAGCAATCTGATTTGACCGTGATCATGATCGGAAGGAGTTATTGATATGAAGAATCCCATCGGCTTTTTGTTTTCCACCGAAGAAACCGAAACGCACGTTTCCAACAGGGAAGTGCTTTCGTACGCCACGGGGTTGGCCGGGCAGAATATTTCCTACGGCTTTATTTCCGGTCGGCTCACCTATTATTACGAAAACCACGCGGTAAGCGCCGCCCGCGCCAGCGTTGTGGGCAAGATCATGACCTACACCTACCTGTGGGACGCGGTCAACGATATGCTCGTTGGCGCGTGGGTGGACCGGGCGCACCATAAGCCCTTTCAAAAGATGCGGCCGTATCTGCTGTATTTTCCGGCGGCGATCGGCCTGCTGTGCGCGATGATGTTCGTGCGCATGGGCTCCAACGATATTTTCAAGCTGATCTATTTAGGCGCGCTCTACTTCGTTTGGGACCTGCTCTATTCGTTTCAGGACGTGGGCCTGTGGGGCCTGCTGGCGCTTTCCAGCCCTCATTCGCACGAGCGCAGCCGCATCGCCCAGTGGGTGACCATCGGCGCGGGCGCGGGCAGCACGCTGGCGGGCGCGTTCCCCATTTTGTGGGACCTGCTCAAGGGCTCTATGCCCGAGAGCCGCATTTTTACCATCTTCGCGTTCGTGTTCGGCCTCGGCGGCGAGCTGTTGAGCCTCAGGGCCGCCAAATTCCGCGAGCGGGTGGATTCCCCCGTGCAGCGGGAGGAAAAGCTGTGGGAATCCTTTGCCGTGATCAGGCATAATCCCACGCTGATCTTCATTTCCCTTGCGCGCTTCTCCCAGGGGCTCTCGCCCAAGATCAACCAGACCTATTTCTTCCAGAGCGAATACCGCAAATCCGAATCCGGTTTCCTTAAGGGCGGCACGGCGGAGGTCATCTACGGCGTGCTCTCCGGCGCGCCCGGCGCGGTGACGATGCTGTTCGCCAATAAATTCATCGACCGCGTGGGCGGCATGAAAAAAACGCTGATCCTCTCGCAGGTAACGGCCATCGTGATGCGGCTGGCGGCCTTCGGCGCGGGCAAGATCCCTGCGCTGCACTATGCGAAGCCCGTGGGCTTTATGGTGATGTGCCTGCTCACCGCCGTGTATAATATCCCGGGGGCGCTGATGGATATCGCACACCGCTCCCTCACCTCCGATTCCATCGACGAGGTGGAGCTGAAAACCGGCATCCGCAGCGAGGGCGTATCGTTCTCCATGCAGAATTTCACAACCAAGCTCACCTCCGGCGTGAGCACCCGTATTCAGAATTTCTTTTTGTATAACGTGCTGCACTACGTGGCTTACGACGACGAAAACTATATCGATATGCAGGGCGAGACCTTCTACAAATGGCAGTTCCCGCTGTTTATGCTGGGGCCCATCGTGGGCGCCGTGCTCTATATCGTGTTTATCAGCTTCGTGAAGGACGATAAGGCCCACCGCGCCGCGGTGGAGGCTGCCTTAAAGGAACGCCGCGCCGCCGCTGCCGCAGCGGAAAATACCGCCGAAGTCGAAATTGATTAATTTGTTTCAATCAAATATTTAAAAACATTACAATTGTTAATATTGACAATTCCCGTGAATTGTGTTTTAATGGTTGCACGAAAGACGAAGACGGAATTAATGCTTCCCATTCCTGTGTCAGAGAGTCGGCGGGCGGTGCGAGCCGATCACGTGGCGGGGGGCAGTCTCCTTCCCGAGTTGGCTTTGTGAAAGCGCAGGCGAGTAATGAAGCCCGGCGGCCCCGTTACCGGCATAGGGCTTATATGAGCCCGAAGAGCGCCCGCAAATTGCGGGAAGCAGGGTGGTACCGCGGAGCTTGATTCGTCCCTGGGATTATTCCCGGGGACTTTGTTTTTTCGGACGAAAAAACAAATACAAAAGAAAAAAGAAAAAAGACAAAAGTCGGTGGCAGCTTGCGCTGCATAAAAAAGAACGAAAAGCGAAATCGCTTTTATAATCAGGTATGGACGAAGTCCATCCTACTTTCGTCTTTCGTCTTTCTTCTTTCGTCATTAAACAAGATCATTCCTAAAAAACAGGAGGCATTTTAGCATGGACAGAGAAGTCAGAGTGAGCGACGTTACCTTAAAGCGCCTGGGCGACCGGGCGGAGGACGCGCTCTCTTTCAAAGAAAAGCTGGAGCTGAGCAAGCTTCTGGACCGCATCGGCGCGGCGGTGATCGAGATCGAGGGCGTTTCCGGCACCAAAATGGACGCGCTCCGCATCAAATCCATTGCATCGGCGGTCAAAAGCAGCGCCGTGGCGGCTCCCGTGGCTCTCGATAAAGAGAACGTGGACGCGGTGTGGGCGGCCCTTTGCGGCGCAAAGCGACCCCGCCTGCAGGTGGTGGCGGCCGTGAGCCCCATGCAGATGGAATATATCTACCATAAAAAGCCCGCCGCCATGCTGGAGGCCATCAAAGAGACCGTGGCCTGCTGCGCCGAAAAAACGGCGGACGTGGAATTCGTGGCCGAGGACGCCGCCCGCAGCGACGAGGCGTTTCTGAGCAGCGCCGTGCAGGCCGCCATTGACGCCGGCGCGAAAACCGTCACCCTGTGCGACGCGGCCGGGGCCATGCTGCCCGAGGAATTCCGCGCCTTTTTGGAGCGCGTGAAGGCGGCGGTCCCCGCGCTTTCCACCGTCACCCTGGGCGCGGCGGTGGATAACGGCATGGCCATGGCGGACGCCTGCCTTGTGGCGGCCGTGGCCGCGGGGGCAAGGGAGCTGAAAGCCGCCGCCTACCCCATGAAAACCGCATCTTTGCAGAACGTGGCCAAGGTGATCGCCGACCGGGGCGAGACCTTCGGCGTATATACCACGGTGCGCACCGTGGAAATGAAACGCATCACCCAGCAGATCGAAAGCATCTTCCGCGGCGAAAAGGGCAAGGCCGCCCCCGACGAGAGCAAGGCGGAAGCCGAAGATCTGACCCTTTCCCGGCACGATGATAAAGAGGCCGTGCTCAAGGCCGCCGCCGCCATCGGCTACGAGCTGAGCGAGGAGGACGGCGAAGCAGTGTGGAACGCCTTTTGCGAGATCGCCCGGCGGCGCGAGCAGATCGACGCCCGCGAGCTGGACGCCATCGTGGCGGCCGCCGCCATGCAGGTGCCGCCCACCTATATACTGAAATCCTACGTGATCACCAGCGGCAATTTGACCAAGGCCATGGCCACCGTGGTGCTGCTGCGCGACGAGGAGGAGCTGGAGGGCACCGGCGTGGGCGACGGCCCTGTGGACGCCGCCTTCAAGGCGCTGGAGACTGCGGCGGACGCCCACTACGCGCTGGATGAATTCCAGATCCGCGCCGTTACCGAGGGGCGCGGCGCCATGGGCGAAACCGTGGTGCGTCTGCTTTCGGAGGGCAAGCTCTACGGCGGGCGCGGCATTTCCACCGATATCGTGGGCGCCAGCATCGCGGCCTACGTGAGCGCCTTGAATAAGATCGCTTACGAGGAGGGGCAGGCATGAGGCTTTCCTTTTCCACCCGCGGCTGGGATGAGCCGTGGGATTTCCTTGTGGATACCGCCGAGGAAATGAAATTTCAGGGCGTGGAACTCTATAACATCCATAAACGCGACGATCTTCTTGGACGCGGCGGCGCGTTCCATAAGTATAACGTGGCCGCCACGGTGCGCGCGCTGAAGGAGAAAAAGCTTTCGGTGCCCTGCTTCGATACGTCGGTGGATCTTGCGTCCCCCGAGGCGGATCTTGCCGCCGTAAAGAGCCTGATTCTGCTTGCCAAGAGCGCCGAAACGCCCTACGTGGCGGTATTCGCCTCTGCCGAAACCGAAGCCGTGGCCGAAAACCTGCGCGTTCTGCTGCCCACGGCGGAAAAATGCGGCGTCACCCTGCTGATGAAAACCACCGGCGCTTACGCCGATACCGCCCGCCTGCGCGAGCTGCTCGAGAGCTTTGCCAGCGACGCCCTCGCCGCGCTGTGGGATCTGCACCACCCCTACCGCGACCGGGGCGAATCGGCGGATTCCACCATCAAGAACCTGGGCGCCTACGTAAAGCACGTGCACCTCAGGGATTCCAACGACGCCGGCGCCTACGAGCTGATCGGCGAGGGCACCCTGCCGCTGGAGAGCATGATGCGCGCCCTTTACTCCATCGATTACGACGGCTTTATTTCGCTGGAATGGAAGAAGGAGTGGATGGAGGAGCTCACCGATATCGGCGTCATCTTCCCCTATTTCGTCAACTACATGAGCCGCTTCGAGGATACGCGCGGCAGCAAAAAGAAGCTGTATCTCAATTTCGACGGCTCGGGCCAGTACGTGTGGAAGCGGGATGAGCTGATCAACCTCACCTTCCCGCAGGTGCTGGACCGCATGGTGGAGGAATTCCCCGACCAGTACGCGTTCAAATACACCACCCTCGATTACACCCGCACCTATGAGGAATTCCGCGACGACGTGGATACCTTCGCCCGGGCGCTGGTGAGCATGGGCGTAAAGGCCGGCAGCAAGGTGGCGATCTGGGCCACCAACGTGCCCGCGTGGTATATCACCTTTTGGGCGGCCACAAAGCTGGGCGCGGTGCTGGTCACCGTGAACACGGCGTATAAGATCCACGAGGCGGAATACCTGCTCAAGCAGAGCGATACCCACACGCTGGTGATGATCGAAAAGGCGCTGGATTCCGACTACCGCGAAATCATCAACCGCCTGTGCCCCGAGATCGCCGAAACCGAGGCGGGCAAGCCCCTGCACTGCAAGAAGCTGCCGTTTTTGCGCAACGTGATCACGGTGGGCTTCCGCCAGCCGGGCTGCCTGACCATGGAAGAGGCCATGGCGCGGGCGCATCTGGTGCCCAAAGAAGAGATCTACGCCATGGCTGCCCGCGTGCGGCCAAACGACGTATGCAATATGCAGTATACCTCCGGCACCACCGGCTTCCCCAAGGGCGTTATGCTCACCCACTACAACGTGGTGAACAACGGCAAGTGCATCGGCGACCGCATGGAGCTTTCCACGGCGGACCGCATGATGATCCAGGTGCCCATGTTCCACTGCTTCGGCATGGTGCTCAGCATGACCGCCTCCATGACCCACGGCGCCACCGTGTGCCCGCTGCCTTATTTTTCGGCAAAATCGGCGCTGGCGTGCATCGATAAGGAGCGCATCACCTGCTTCAACGGCGTGCCCACCATGTTCATCGCCATGTTCAACCACGAGGATTACCGCAAAACGGATTTCTCGCACATGCGCACCGGCATCATGGCCGGGGCGGGCTGTCCGCCCGAGCTGATGCGCCGCGCCGCCGATCCCAACGAAATGCACATGATCGGCATCGTGAGCGTATACGGGCAAACCGAATCCTCCCCGGGCAGCACCATGAGCGCGTGGACCGACCCGCTGGATCTCAGGTGCGATACGGTGGGCTACGATTTCCCCCACGTGCAGTGCAAGATCATCGATCCCGAAACCGGCGCCGAGGTGCCGGACGGCGTGGACGGCGAATTCTGCTCCCGCGGGTACAACACCATGAAGGGCTACTATAAAATGCCGGACGCCACCCGCGATACCGTGGATGCGGAGGGCTGGCTCCATTCGGGCGACCTCGCCCGGCGCGACGCCGACGGCAACTACCGCATTACGGGGCGCTTAAAGGATATGATCATCAGGGGCGGCGAAAACATCTACCCCAAGGAGATCGAGGAGTTCATCTACACCCACCCCGCCGTGCAGGACGTGCAGGTGATCGGCGTGCCCGATAAAAAATACGGCGAAGAGGCCATGGCCTGCATCATTCTCAAAGAGGGCCAAAGCGTCACCGAGGAGGAGATGCGCGCCTTCATCACCGCGTCGCTGGCCCGCCATAAGGTGCCCCGCTATATCACGTTTACCGATAGCTTCCCCATGAACGCCGCGGGCAAGATCCTCAAATACAAAATGCGCGAGGAAGCCGC
>CAMVBR010000095.1 GCA_947165755.1 uncultured Clostridia bacterium | reverse complement strand
TTTATCGTCAAACGAATCTGTAATCATTGAATACTCCTTCCTCCGTTATCTGCAGCATTTCAGCAAATTGTCACTTGCTATATACTGCTATACCATCTCGACAAACTGCGATTTACTTATTCCTTTGTCATCAATACTACCGTCTCCACATGCCTTGGGACAATAGCGTGAATAAAAATGCCGTTATCAACGCTGTTGTCTCGACCCGCCTCGTAAAGAATATGCCGTTGACCAATCTTTCTAATCAGCAATTATAACTCGCTTGTCTGCTTTCAAATTCTTTCAACCACACAAGCCAGATTTCGTCCTGATCCTTTTCTGCTTTGGACTTACTGTATTTCAGCGTTTCCTCGGTCAGAGCCTTTGGCATTTTAGCAAGCCGGTCAAATATAATCTCAGATCCCGGCCAATTTAAATCCTGCAGCCATTCAAATAGAAAAGAGAGATATGGTGCCAATTCTTCGTCAGACCTGTCTGCAATGACTTTTGCACAGGGCTCCCATACAGACTTGCTTTTCCCATTTGGAATAAACGGCTGCAAGAACGGGAATAGGTATTTCGCTCCCTTAGCAAGCTCAAGTCCTTGCTGTTCACGCCGACTGTATTCTTCAGGAGTATAGGTGTTATCCCATGTAAATAAATCGTATATTTCATCAATGTTCGTCACTTATCTCTCACCTCTTTCTTTTACATTTAATCTATAGTCACAACCCGGCTCGAGTGATCAACGAGACCGTTATTCAACGCTCGGCGTTTTTCTTTGCTGTTGTGATCGAGGCGATGAGCAGTTTTCTGATCTTACTGCATTGTCCATACATATCCGTAAATTCTTCATCCGTGAGGATACCGGCGTCATGGAATATACCAAGCCAGTAGTCGGTTTCATAACACTCTTTTAATGCGATTTGAAACTTGTTTATAAAATCTGCTTTGCTTGAAGCGTAGTTTGCTTCGTGGATGTTAGCGCCGATACTTGTGCCGCTGCGGAGCATTTGATTGAGGATCGCAGTTGCCTTTTTACGTTCTCGAATCTTTTCACATAGATTGATCGTTTCAACGGCAAACGCTTTTGATAATAAAACCAGTTGGTTGTCTGCCATAACATCGCTCCTTTAGAATGAATTGACGCTGCGCGTCATGATTTGGCTTCGCCATGATTTCTCACTGCGCTCCGTGAATTGAATTGCGCCTTATGCCCCGCAGGGCAATTCATGACCGAAGGTCAATTCATGTCCGCAGGACAATTCACGCGCCGTCAGGCGCAATTCATTGTCGAGACAGTAAACATACCGTCTCGACGTGCCCGGTATTCGGAAACATATCCACAGGCTGAATTTTTCTTACTTTATACTTATTTTTAATAAAATAATCAAGATCCCTTGCAAGCGTTTCCGGATTACACGATACGTACACGATCTTCTTCGGAGAAAGAGCGCATACGCTCTTCATAAACTGCACGGTACTGCCTGCTCTGGGCGGGTCCATAATGACGATTTCCGCCTTTTCCCCTGCCGCAGCCATATCGGAAATATACTGCGTCGCATCGGCGCAAACAAAGCGCATATTTATAATTCCGTTCAATCTGGCATTCTTTTTTGCGTCTTTTACCGCTTCCGGATTCACTTCCACCGAGAGTACTTCCCCCGCTTTATCTGCGCAAAGCATACCAATGGTGCCTACGCCCGCATAAGCGTCGATCACCCGGTCGGCAGCAGAGATCTCCGCATAAGCCAAGGCCGTTCCGTAAAGAAGCGCCGTCGCTTTAGCGTTCACCTGATAGAATGACCGCGGGGAGATCATGAACTTCTTTCCCATGAGCTCGTCCGTTATATATCCGCTGCCGAACAAAACGGTTTCCTCCTCGCCGAGCACGAGACTTGTAAACTTTCGGTTTACGTTCTGCACGATAGTAGTGATCTCGGGATGCCGCCGCCGGAGTTCATTGCAAAACGCGTTTTTGGATTTGAATTCACGCGTGCCCGTTACAAGCACAACCATGATCTCCCCTGTACCCTGCGCTACTTTTACAAGTACGTGACGAAGAAACCCGGTTTGATTGTTTTCATTAAAAACTGTCAGCTTGAATTCTTTCAGCATTTTACGGATCGTAACGATGATGGCGTCCGCACGCTGATCCTCCAACAGGCAGGAATCCACTTTTACGATTTTATGGGTGCTCGATTGGTATACGCCCGAAATGATCTCCCCGCCGCGTGTACGGCCAAAGGCAGCCTGCACTTTGTTTCTGTAGTAAAACGGCTCGCCGGTGGTTATAATTTCATTCACGTGGCCAAAACGGCCAAGCAGCTTGATCACCTTTGCCTGCTTGAAAGAAAGCTGCTCTTCATACGGCATGTTCGTAAGCTGACAGCCGCCGCACTTTTTGCAAACGGCGCAGGGATATTTATAGTTGCCCATTTGTTTTCTCCAAAAAGAAAGCGGCAAGACCGGCTTGCCGCTGAATCATAATCTTATTCGCCCTTCATGGCAACAAGCTCCTGCGCGCCGGTAAACGCGTCCACAGAAAGCTTTACGGAATCAAAGATGGCTGATTTGATATCATCGTCCGTAACGCCCAGCGAAACGGCCCACTTCTTATCGATAAAGGTGTTACGGCACATGATCTCGGCGAGCTGGATCGCGTTGATGCCGCCTTCCACGTTGCGCTTCTCATAATCCTTGATCATCTTCACGCCGTACATCTTGAACATCCACTTTGCGATATGAATGATCTTTCTGTTGGGCGTGCCCATGGCCTCGTGAACGATGGTAAGAAAATCATCCCACGTAAGATTGTAGTAGCCGATGGGATAAGCATTGCCGCCCTTGTTGCGCTGCGCCGCGCCGACGATAGACTGGGCAACCTGACGCACCGTGACCATGGTGGTGCCGCCCTTGGGATACATGGTGATATGGCCGGTTTTATCCATGCCGTGGATCTGCTCGATCAGAATGACCCAAACGGGCTTTCTGCCGGGCTGTGTGCCGAAGATATAGGGCAGCTCAAGTACGGCCACGTTGGTTTCATCGTCGGCAAAGCTGAGCGCGGTGTTCTCCTGCTCGATGCGGCTTCTGATGTAAGGATGATACTCCGTAAGCTTCAGCTCGGGCCAGATCTTGGCAAAGTAGGCAAAGTAGGAGCCGAGGATCACGTTGTTTTTGATGCCGCACTTTTTCGCAAGCGTAAGAAAACGGCGAACAGGGTCGATGTTATACTTTTTATAAGCCTCGTATACCGGAGCCGGAAATTCCACGCGCTCATCCACACCTGCGGCAAATACGAAAGTATCCGCGCCCTGCATCAGTTCCATGAGCTCGTTATCGGTCATTTCCAGATAATTGCCCCATTTCAGATCCATATCTGGCGGGATCGGCGCGCCGGCGGGCAGCGGGGGCAGCGCGATGGAGGTCACCTCGTACCCCTGATCGATAAACATCTGCGCGGCAGCGCATCCCAAAAGACCGGTACCGCCGATCATAAATACTTTCATAACAATCTCTCCTTCTATGTGACTATTTTAATCTTACAATATTTTCCCGCGTATTGCAAGGAAAAGGCGCAAGAATAATATGAACGTTCTGTTAATCTCCGAGGTATTTCAGATTCGCCTGATGTTCTTCATAGGTACGGGCGAGATAAATACGGCCGTCCGGATCGTGCAGGAAATAATAATAATCGGTGCTGTCGGGTCTGAGGGCGGCAAGGATCGCATCGTAACCCGGGTTGCAGATCGGCCCGACCGGCAGGCCGGTGATCTGGTTCGTATCGTAGTGCATCATCAGATTCAGATAGGAACCTGCAGCCTTCAGGTCCTCTTCGTGCGCCTCAATATACTTTGCGGTAGAATCACAGTTGATATACGGGAACGAGGAGGAAGACAGGCGGTTATACAGGATCGAGGCGATCACGCCCATCTGTTCCGCGTCGCTCGCCTCTTTTTCGAGGATCGAGGCAATGGTTATGATCTGATCGATCGTATAATTGGAAGTCTTTGCGTATCCGGCGAAGTTCGTGTTCCATTTCTCGTTGAAGTTTTTCAGGAAACGGTTGATTACGCTTTCGGGATTCTCACCCACATAGAATTCGTACGTATCGGGATACATATATCCTTCCAGCGCTCTGTATCTCTGGCCGCGATCCGTAACGGATTTGAGGAAATCGTAGGTCTCGTAGAAGCTGTCGCTGTTGATCACCTCATAAAGGGCGTTTGCGGAAGCAACGCCGTTCAGGGCAAGCTTATCTATGATCTGATCGATCGTATACCCTTCGGGGAACGTGATCGTTACAGTTGATTTCTCGTCACCTGCGGTATAGAGCTCACGGAGCATCCCCTCAACGCCCATGCTGGGACTAAGGTAATAGGTGCCCGCCGGATAAGTTCTGTCTACAAGCGGACCGCCTTCATACTCACGGATCTTTGCGTAACCGAGAAGCCTTGAAAATATCTTGCAGAAATTGGAGCTGTAGATGAGTCCTTTCTGGTCGAGCAGATCAAGCACTTCGCTTGTAGTCATCGTTCTGTCCAATATCACGCGCATCTGTGTATCGGAGCGGTCGATCGCAAGGATATCGTTCATGCAGCCGAGAACAGGAATCCTTACAACGGCTGAGAGCAATCCTACAAAAATAAGGATCAGCAATGCAAGAAGAAGACTTTTTTTGGAATTCTTTTTTTTCTTTTTCTTTTTACTGCCGTTTGATGCAGTCGTTTTTGTACGTTTCACGGTATCATTTTTGTTCTTTTGCGCAGGCGCTGTTCTTTCGGCAGACGCCCCGGAACGTTTCACGCTGCCGGACGCCGGTGTTTTTTTGGGCTCGGATGTAAAAAGAGAAAAATCCGCATCGGAATAATCTCCGCTTCCGCCATAGGCATTGGACGAATCCGAATTTGCGGAAAAATAGATTTCTCCGCTGTTTTTTACGTCCTCATCCGCAGGGGGAAGCTCATCTTCCTCATCCATACCGAACATACTGAAATTCTTATGCAGAAGATCGTAAGAATCTTCCGGCCGGCTGTTTGCGCTGCCGACGGGCTTAATATCATCGCTCATGTTAAACTCTTATTTGTGCCGTATCGTATATACGGTTATCCTCCAATCGTATCGTTTTACATCTGTGCGTACTGCATATTGAGCAAAACGCGGTCAGCCGTTTCTTTCCCCTTGAAATACGTAATGATGGCATGCGCGAACAAAAATGCGCAGCCGGCGCCTTTCGCGGTTATATAACAACCGTCTGTTTCAACGGCTTTTTCCGAAGGCAAGCGTTCGGCAAGCTGATCTTCAAATCCCGGGAAGCAAACGGCGCGCTTGCCTTTAAGCAATCCCAGTCTTCCGGGAATACTGGGAGCGGCGCATATAGAAGCGATCAGCTTTTTATTTTGCGCGCAGAATAAAACAATTTCACGAAGTGCAGGATCCGCGTAGAGATTCTTGGTTCCGGGCATACCGCCGGGAAGCAATATTCCCTCCAGTGTCGTAAGATCTATCTCATCGATCGAGATATCCGTCTTAACTTTGATCCCATGCGTACCGGAAACGGCATTATCGCCGATGCCGACGGTAAGGATATCCATTCCGGCCCTTCGGATGCAGTCCAGCGGCACAAGCGCTTCGATTTCTTCAAAGCCGGGCGCTAAAAACAAATACAGCATTTCTTCCTCCGAAATACATTATTATCCAATTTTTGATTATTATATCAAAGATTTATAGTTATATCAAGTTAAAAATTATTACAGAATCAAAGAAATCGGCAGCTTTTTGGGCTGCCGATCATTTAAACGGTGCTTGTTTCTTTATCGATATCTTTTTTCAGCTCCGATAGTATTTTTTTCTCGATTCTGGAAATATAGCTCTGTGAAATCCCCAATATATCCGCAACTTCTTTTTGCGTATATTCTTTGCTGCCGCATAAACCGAATCTCATTATAACGATTTTCTGTTCTCTTTCGTTCAAACGGTAAATGCAGCGCATCAGACAACGGACCTCATCTCTCCGTTCCAGGTCTTCGCTTACGGTATTATCCCCTGTGGCCAGCACGTCGCTCAGGAGGAGTTCGTTCCCATCCCAATCAATGTTCAGAGGTTCATCGATCGAAAGATCGTTGCCTCTGTTCGATGCTTTTCTCAAAAACATTAGGATCTCATTTTCAACACATCTGCTTGCATACGTTGCAAGCTTAATTTTTTTATCCGGACGGTAGGTCCTTACCGCTTTGATCAGACCTATGGTGCCGATGGAGATCAGGTCTTCTATTCCTACGGAAGCATTCTCAAATTTTTTTGCGATATAAACAACGAGTCGAAGATTATGTACGATCAGCTTTTCTCGCGCCGATTCATTTCCCTCTGCAATTTTTGAAATCAGCTCCGCTTCTTCTTCTTTCGATAAAGGCGGCGGAAGCGCGGGACTGCCGTTCAGGAAATAGATACTTGATTCCTTATGATGGCCGAGGCGAAATTGAATTTTACAGATCAGTTTTATGATATTTCCGATCAAGAGCCTACCTCCTTCAAATAAAATCTCTGCTCAGAAGCGCCTGATACTCCCCTTTTCCAAGCGTATCATTTGTTACGGCTATACAAACAGAGGAATGCTTTTTTTGATTATCCCCCTTTATGATCTTTACGGCGTCCGCCATAAATAACGGGAGGAGTTTATCTCCATCCAAAGCATGCACGGGAAGCAATCGCCAACGCACGTCGCTATGCAGATCGGGCAATGCAGTCGGATCGGAAGGGAACGATCCCCCTATCAGCGCTTCTGCGCATGCTGACGTCAGAATAATCACGGGTTTGCCGGTATAAACATCCCTGATGGAATTGCCCGAGTCAAGCAAGGCCCTGACTGCGATCTCAGCCCCTGAAGCGGATAATATCAAATCATAAATCATATCTTGCGTATGCACACGAAAAACGGTTTTCCGAAGTAAAAACAATAAACCATATACGATCGTGCAGATAATGATCATGGAAACAATGCTGATCTGAACGTAAGAGAACCCATTATTTACGATCAGATATTCTCTTTGAAACATATAATTGAAAGCATAAATGATCCCTGCGTAAAGATAGCTGGAGAATAAAAACAAAGCTGCGCTTCGCAGCATATTGCGCATGCTTGTTGCACGAAAAGCTATACATGTGATGGATACGCACATCCCCGCTCTGGCAAGCAGCATAAGCGAAAATGGCATTTGCGGCGCCAAAATAATCAGCGAGTATGCTCCGCCAACAAACGACGCAAGAATTATACGTCCTGCTCTGCCGCCCATGTTCAGTATTGCCTTTACGGTCAGCAGAAGAATAAAGGTAATCACTGTGTTAAAAAATATCAGAACGTCTGCATAAATAACCCGCTGCAATCAACTCACCTCTTATATGCAACAATGGATATTATAAAGCGAAGCGTCTGAAAATTTTGTCGCAATCCGTATTCTGTGCATAAAAAACCCGGGAACAGCATTCCCGGGCAATCATCAATTATTGTGTGGCGGTCATACACACCCAACCGCCGTCTTCGTATCGTTTTCGTATGTGAAATCCTTGCTCCCGAAGCACTGCGGCAACCTCATCCGCACGTGTATCGATAATCCCTGAAACGATATATACCGCATCCGGTAAAAGGAATTGCTTGATCTGCGGTGTAAGCGCAATGATCGCATCGGCAACGATATTGGCTGTTACAACGGAATACCTCCCCGAAATACGGTCGGTAAGATTTCCCTGCAGCATTGTGAACGCAGGCTCCGTCAATCCGTTCAGGGCGCCGTTCTCCTTTGCGACCTTTACGGCAAGAGGGTCAATATCC
>CAMVBR010000094.1 GCA_947165755.1 uncultured Clostridia bacterium | reverse complement strand
TTTTGACCTCTCCAAAAAATTCCGTTCAGGTGTTTTCCTTGGAGATGACATACGTAGGTCTGTTCCACGTAAACGGGATCAATGTCGTTGGACGCCGCGCCGAAAATACAAATTCTCATGGTTTCCTCCTTAGTATATCAGTTGCAAGTTGTAAGCTGCAAGACGCAAGAGTTACGGAGTCCGGTTTCTTTGGACCGTTGAAACCCGAATCTGCGTTTTACAGCTTATTCCATATATTCCCGTAAAAAAGAGATCGCTTGATCAAGGTTTTCTTTCTCGGTCAATACTGCGAAGCCAAACAGGTCATCCATTTGAAAAATCATTTGGAGCGGATCTTCTTCAAATTTGTACTGAAGGAGACCTGCTTTTTTTATCGTCCAATGCGTCTTTTCTTGTACTCGTAACAGGAATTCAACCGGGCCCATGCACTGTTCTTCGTCGTCTGCCCACGAATCGAACAGGCTGTTTCCCCAGTCGGAATCATTCGGGTCTTTGATCAAGATCCAATTCACTTCGTTATCTATGTGTCCTATCCTGTACTTAAACTGTGGAAATCTGGTCATATTTCTTTTCTGAACTCCGGAAGACTGAATTGTGTTGAATTCTTATTCAGGCCCGCTATTCTTGTAACCTGTAACTTGCAACTTGCAACTATTTTGCTCCCGCAAAGATCCTTCTGTCCAGATTCCGGTAGCGAATGGCCTCCATCAGGTGGGCTTCGCTGATGTTCTCTTCTCCGGCCAGGTCCGCGATGGTGCGGGCGAGCTTCAGTATCTTATTATATGCGCGGGCCGAGAGCCCGAGCTTGTCAAATACGCTTTGCAGCAGCTTTTTGCAGCTTTCGGTGAGGGCGCAGTATTTTTCGAGCTGCCGTTCGGTCATTTTGGCGTTGCAGGTGGTAGCGGTGCCTTCAAACCGCTTCTGCTGCACGGCTCTGGCCCTGTTCACCCGGGCGCGGATGGCCTCGCTCGTCTCCTCCGCGCCGCCCTTTGCAGTAAGGGCTTCAAAATCCACGGGCGGCACCTCGATCTGGATATCGATGCGGTCCAGCAGCGGGCCCGATACCCTTGCCAGATACCGCTGTGCCGCGCCGGGGGCGCAGGTGCAGGCTTTGGTGGGGTGGCCCAAATAGCCGCAGGGGCAGGGGTTCATGGCGGCCACCAGCATCACCTGGCAGGGGTAGGTGAGGGAGCCGGAGGCGCGGGAGATGGTGATCTTACCGTCCTCGATGGGCTGGCGCATGGTTTCCAGCGACGCCCTTGGGAACTCCGGCAGCTCGTCTAAAAACAACACGCCGTTGTGGGCCAGCGAGATCTCGCCGGGCTTGGGGATGGCGCCGCCGCCCGAAAGCCCCGCCGCCGAAACGGTGTGGTGGGGCGAGCGGAAGGGCCGCTGCGTGATCAGCCCCTTCTGCGCGTCCAGCGCGCCCGCCACCGAGTAGATCTTGGTGGTCTGCAGCGCCTCCTCAAAGCTCAGGTCCGGCAAAATGGAGGGCAGGCGCTTGGCAAGCATGCTCTTGCCCGAGCCGGGCGGGCCGCTCATCAGTATGTTGTGGCCGCCGGCCGCCGCCACCTCAAGGGCGCGCTTCGCGTTATGCTGGCCCTTCACGTCCGCAAAGTCCAGCGGGTAAACACGGGTATCGGCCGCGGCAAAATCGAAGGGCTCCACGGGCACAAGGGCGGGTTCGGTCTCCTCGCCGCGCAAAAACGCCACGAGCTGCCGCATATTCTTCACGGGGTACACCCGGATGCGGTCCACCACCGAGGCCTCCTTGGCGTTCTCGGCGGGCACGAAGATGCGCTCCACGCCCGCGGCGCGGGCCTCGATCACCATGGGCAATACGCCGTCCACCCGCCGCACGTCGCCCGAAAGCGAGATCTCGCCCAAAAAAGCGCTGCCGGAAAGATCGGCGCTGATCTGCCGCGAAACGACCATCAGCGCAATGAAAATGGGCATATCGTAAACGCTGCCCGCCTTGCGCACGTCCGCCGGGGCGAGATTCACCGTGATATGCCCGTAGGGGAAGGCGTAGCCGCAGTTTTTCACGGCGGCCTCCACGCGCTCCTTGGCCTCGTTCACCGCGGCGTCGGGCAGGCCCACCATATCGAACCGGTATTTGGTACCGGCCACGTCCGCCTCCACCTCCACGGGGAAGGCTTCCAGCCCCGTAAGGCCCATGCTTTGTACTTTCGCTACCATAGCGCCCCTCCTTTTGTCGTCAAATCAGCGGCATCTGCTGCAGCGCCCGTATCAGGGACGTATAGATCAGCAGCATGCGGTCGTCCTCCTGCTTCTTACGCTCCGGGGCTTTGCCGCCGTGCGCCGTAATGAACCCGCAAACCGTATCGAAGGCGGTGGCAAAGTCGTATTCCAGCATCGGGTAGAGCCGGTCCACCTCGCTTTTCAGCATGGACGTCAGCTCGGTCAAATTGTAGTCCACGTCGTTCGTATAGCCGCAAACGCGCAAAAAGCACTCCAGCGCCTCCAGCAGCAGCTCCCGCTCGGTGGGGCGGTATACGCCCAAAGAGGACGCCAGCAGCGTGGTGCAGCCCTCGAGGTTGTTCACGCGCTGAAAGCGCACGCTGCCCGAAAAATCGAACCGCGCCTCCGCTTCGGTGAGAATATCCATAAATTTGTCCGAAAGCCATTCCAGCGCCTGTTCGGCGTGGGGGCCGGGCAAAAAGGTGTATTCCCGCCCGTAGTATTTGCCGTAGGCCTTCATGGTGTCGTCGTAGCCCAGCTTGATGGAAAAGCGCAGCGCCTCCTTGCCGAAGTTCAGAAACGCGCCCAAATCGCGCGAGGGCTTGATGTATTTTATGCGCGGGTGGTGCAGATAGCCCGCGTGGTTCTTTTCGGTTTTCAAATCGATCACCACGGCGTCGGTCGCGCCTAAGCGGAAGGCGGGCGCCACGGGGATATTGTCGAAATAGCCGCCGTCCACGTAATCGCCGTCCTCGATGTGCATCACGGGGAACACCGGGAAGCACGCGCCCGAGGCGGCCAGCCACTGCCAGGCGTCGTCCCCGAACCGCACCATGTCTTTTTTGTGGATCTCCACCGGCGTAAAAGAGGGGTAGCGCACCGTAACCAGCGCGAAATCCACCGGCGACGAGAAAAACTTTTCGGCGTTGAAAAACTGCTTCAGCTTTTCGTGGAACGGGCGCACGTCCGCCCCGCGCTTGTTCACCATGGTTTTCACAAAGGGCAAAAGCTGCTCCCGCTGCGAGATCACGCTCTCCAGCGAGCGGTCCAGATTCACGCCGTTGGTCATGATGTCGTCCACGGTCAGCGTGTTCCACATTTCGTAGGCGGCGTCGAAATCCCCCTGCACGTAGAACGCGGCGTTGATGGAGCCGATGGAGGTGCCCGCGGCGATCTCGAAGCGTTCGCCCAATTCGTCCAGCGCCTTCATCGCCCCGGCCTGATAGGCCCCCTTCGAGCCGCCGCCCGCAAACACGACGGCGCTTTTCTTCTCTTCCTTTTCAACCTTCAGCCGGTCGTTGATCGTTGTATCCATTTTTCCTCTCCCCAAAAAAACGCTTGAACCCCGGAATGAAAAATCGGTATCGAATTCACTTCATTCCTCATTTGTACGCGCCGGCAATTACCTGAATTCGCTCAAATCCGCCCGCAGCAGGCGCTTTCGCACCGCGCTTTCCGCGCTCACCGGCCGCCCTAAGTACCGCGAAACGGCGTCCAGCAGCTGCAGCGGATTCAGGTTGAACGTGCTGCCCGCCGGCAGCGTCACGTTCAGATAAATATGCGTGTCGTCTTCGGTAATTTCAAAGGCCTTGATATGTTCCGATACGTTCACGGTCTTCACCACTTTTCTGCCGCCGGATTTGCCGCTCTTCTCGGTTTCCAGCGCGCCGCTCTCCAGCGCCCCGCGCAATTCCTGCGCCGTGATCTCGCTTTTCTCCAGCACGGCAAAGTAATCGGCAAAGGCGATCTCGGCGGGCTTGTGCTCGGGCAGCGTAACGGCCTCGGCCCGCAGCCCCTCGGGGAACACGGCGTTGAGCCGCTCTTTGATCTCTTCCGGTGTCATCTCGCCCACGATGCGCAGATCCACCGGCTCTTTTTCGCCCTCCACGCCCAGCGAAAGGGCCAGCAGAAACGAAATATACGGGTGGGGGTTGAAGCCCTCGGTGTACCACAGCGGGATCTCGGCCCGCCTTACGGCGCGCTGCATCATGCGGAACATATCGAGATGCGAAACGAACTTCAACCGCCCGCGCTTTGAAAGCCACAGTCTCACGTCATACATCGCATTTTCCTCCCAGCAGCCGGTTGGCCCCGCAGCCCGCGCACTTCTCACGGCAGTTTTGCGTGGTCTCGGCCCGGCGGGCCTTTTCGCTCTCTTTGATCAGGTACGATTTCGGAATGCCGTAGTTCAGGTGGTCCCACGGCAGTATCTCGTCGTAGCTTCTTGCCCGGTTGGCGTAAAACGCCGGGGAAAGGCCGATTTCGTCGAAGCATTCCATCCATACGTCGTATTTGAAGAATTCTCCCCAGCCGTCGAATTTGCAGCCCCGTTTCCACGCCAGCTCCAGCACGTCGGCCAGCCGCCGGTCGCCCCGGGCGAATACGGCTTCGAGGGCGCTCACCTTGATATCGTGAAAGCTCACGCTGATCTTCTTGCTGGGCAAATGCTCCTTTAAGTACTGCTGCTTGTGGCCGAGCGCTTCGGCGGTGGCCTGCGGCTCCCACTGGAAGGGGGTGAAGGGCTTGGGCACGAAGGATGCGCAGCTCACGCTCACCGTCACGCCCCGGCCCTTGGGCTTATCGGGGTTCGTATAATAGGCGTCCACCACTTTTTTTGCCAGCAGGCCGATGCCCTCCACGTCCTCGTCCGTTTCGGTGGGCAGGCCCAGCATAAAGTAGAGCTTTACCGCACTGTAGCCGCCCGCAAAGGCGATATTGGCGGTTTCGATCATCTCTTCCTCGGTCACGTTCTTGTTGATCACGTCCCGCATGCGCTGGGTGCCCGCCTCGGGGGCGAAGGTGAGGCCGGAGCGCCGCACGCTCTTCAGCTTGTTGAGCAGCGCCTCCGAAAAGTTATCCACGCGAAGGCTGGGCAGCGCCACGTTGATCTTCTGCTCCGGCGTCCAGTCCAGCAGCAGGCTCAAAAGGTCCTCTATGCGGGTGTAGTCGCTGCTCGAAAGGGAGCACAGTGAAATTTCATCGTACCCCGTGTTTTTGCACAGGGTTTTGCACTGTTCGTTGATCGTTTCGGGCTTTTTCTCGCGGATGGGCCGGTTCAGAAAGCAGGCCTGACAAAAGCGGCAGCCCCGGATGCACCCGCGGAAGATCTCGTGGGTCACGCGGTCGTGCACCACGTCGATGAAGGGCACCACGAAGGTATCGGGGTAGGGGACCGCGTCCAGATCCTTCACGATCCGCTTCGTCACCGTGGCGGGGGCGCCGTCCTTCGGCGTGATGGCGGCCACGGTGCCGTCGCCGTTATAAGAAATATCGTAAAGCGAGGGCACGTATACGCCCGGGATCTGCGCCGCCTCGCGCAGGAACGTCTCTTTATCGGACCCCAGCGCCTTGTGCTTTTTATACAGATCGATGATCTCGCTGTTCAGCTCCTCGCCCTCGCCGATGCTGAACAGGTCGAAGAAGGGCGCGATCGGCTCCGCGTTGCATACGCAGGGGCCGCCGCCCATCACGATGGGGGAAAGGCCCTTCCGGTCCGCCGCCCGCAGGGGCAGCCCTGCCAGATCGAGCATGTTCAGCACGTTGGTAAAGCAAAGCTCATACTGCAGCGTAAAGCCCAGTATGTCAAAGTCCTTTATTGGGTCGCCGCTCTCCAGCGCGTAGAGGGGGATACCGTTTTGCCGCATCACGTCTTCCATATCGGGCCAGGGCGCGAACACCCGCTCGCACCAGGTATCCTCCCGCGCGTTGGCCACGGCGTAGAGGATCTTCATGCCCAGATGGCTCATGCCGATCTCGTAGGAATCGGGAAAGCAGAAGGCGTAGCGCACGTCCACCGCGTTTTTATCCTTGACCACGCTGTTCAGCTCGCCGCCGATATACCGCGCGGGCTTCTGCACCAGCGGCAGCAGCTTTTCCAGTTTTTTATCCATCGTCTCACTTCCTCATTCTTTTATCATATCATTTTTCCCCGTCCATTGCAAGCCGTCCGCCGCAGTTTTCCGCCGCGCCGCGTTTTTTTTGGCCGTTTTTCATTTTTTTCTTGACAACGTAACACTGTTATGCTATGATTGTTGACGTAACAGTGTTACGATCCCGTTGGACTCGGAAAGGAGACGGTGGTTTGGATCGGGAAAAACTGATATCGAAAAAAGACCTGCTGCTTAAATACGGGATCTCCTACGGCGCGCTCTACCGGTGGAAACGCATGGGGCTGATCCCGGAGGATTGGTTCCTCCGCAGGGCAACCTCCACGGGGCAGGAGACCTTCTTCCCAGAAACGCTGATCTGCGAGCGGGTAGAGCTGATCCAGCGGGGCAAAAACGATTTCGAGCTGCGGGAGCTCGCCCGGAAGCTGCGGGGCGAAGCGGAGGAGGAATGGATGCTTACGCTCTCTACGGTATATGGGGAAAAGAGCTTCCGGCTCAGCGACGTGAAAAAGATCTGTTTGGTAAAAGGGGCGCGTATCGTCAACGTGACCGAGCGTATAATGGAAAAAGAAAAGGAGACGTGATCATGGATATCAATATCAGCGGCGCCGGCGTTATAAACAGCGGCGAATACGATGAAATCAGAGTCAGCGGCTCGGCGAGGCTCGGGGGCCCCGTGCGCTGCGGTTCCTTTGCCTGCTCCGGCGCGGTACGTGGCGACGCAGCCCTCACCTGCGGCGGCAGCGCCCGTGTTTCGGGCAGCGCCAAGCTGAACGGCGCCGTCAAAGCGGCGGCTCTGTACGTCAGCGGCGCCTTTTCCTGCGAAGGGGCCGAAATTGCGAACGAATGCCAGCTTTCCGGCAGCGCCGGCGTCGGCGGAAGGCTTGTGGGCGGCGATATCGAGGCATTCGGCGTCCTGCGCGTGGAAGATCAGATCGAAGCGAACGCCTTTCATTTATCCGGCACGCTGGAGTGCGGCGGTCTGCTGAACGCGGAAACCGTGCTTATCCGCCTCGGCAAAGAAAACAGCGCCGTACAGGCGATCGGCGGCACGAGCGTTACGGTGTCGCCGCATCCCGGCCACTCTCTCCGGCGCCGGTTCAGGTTCTTCCTTTGCAGAAAAAAAAGAGGGCTGCTCACCGTGCGCGAGAGCGTGGAGGCGGACGACGTATCACTCGAAAACACCCTCTGTCCCGAGGTTACGGGCGCGCGCGTTAAAATCGGCGCGGGGTGCGAGATCGGATTGGTTCGTTATTCCGAAAGCTGCGAGATCCACCCGGACGCCGTCGTCCGCAGACAGGAAAAAACGGACGTGTAATTTCGATTATGCCTTAGCCGTAATTCGGAAAATTGCAGCTTCGCACCGACGGCGCGAAGCTGCAAACTGCATGCAAATTAGAAATGTGCGGATATCGTTCTGATTCCAACATTTTTCTGCGCAATCAATCTTTCTTGTAGCTCCTAAGCTTGCAGCTGCAGTTTGTGGGGCGTCGAGTCCCACAAACTGCGTTTTCACAGCTTATTGGCCTCTGTGTCCCTCAAAAAACAGCTCCTGTCCGCCGTTTTCGCATCATTTAAAAAAATAATTGAAAAATTTCAAAAAAACTATTGATTTTTCATTTCGCCTGTGCTATATTTATGAGGCACTGATGAAGTGCGTATTTATATCGCGGGATAGAGCAGTTGGTAGCTCGTCGGGCTCATAACCCGGAGGTCGTTGGTTCAAGTCCTTCTCCCGCAACCA
>CAMVBR010000093.1 GCA_947165755.1 uncultured Clostridia bacterium | reverse complement strand
ATCGGGCTGGAAAAATACAAAGCCGGCGCCCGCGAATTCCTCGCCGCCGACGTCAATAAGAACGGCGCCATAGGCACCGACGACGCCCGCTTCATCCTGCGGCACGCCATCGGGCTGAAGGACCCGGAGATCAAGTGGTAATCAAGCAGTCAGTAATCAGTAGTCAGAAGTCAGAATGAAAAGAGCTGTCGGGAAACCGGCAGCTCCTTTTTTTGTATAGGGCATATAAAAATGAGGAATGAGGAATGTTTAATTCGTAATTCGTAATGCGTAATGCGTAATTATCATTCTTGCAACATGCAACTTGCATCTTACACCTCACGGCGAACGGCAAACGGCGAATCACTCCGCCAGCCCCAACGGCTGCGCGGCGACGGCCAGCGCCACACGGTTGCGCAGCCCGGTTTTTTTCAGCATATTCGATACGTGCTTTTTCACCGTGGTCTCTTCAATATGCAGGGAGTCGGCGATCTCTCTGTTCGTTGCGCCCTTTGAAAGCAGGCGCAGCACGCCGAGCTCCGCGGGCGTGAGCGCGGCAAAGCCGGAGGCTTTCTCCGGCGGCGAAGAAAGGGTTTTCATGGCAATCCCCCCACCATACCGTGATCGCAATTCCACAATAACACAAAAAACTGCGTTTTGCAAGAGTAAACATGCAGTTTCTTTTATAAAAACAAATAGCTTTTAATTAAATATACTACTTTCGTACAATAGGAATCGCACGCGCGCGCTGATATAATATAAATGGGTTATTATACCTTACAGGAGGGAAAAATTTATGAGGTACGTGAAAAGCATCGCATGCGTATTGTTATCCGTTTTGATGCTCGTCACCGCGCTGCCCGCGGGCCCGGTTTCGCTAATGACGGCGAACGCCGTGAGCGGCGGCAGCCTGGAGGTGGATTACAACAAAGCCTCCACCGGCACGCTGACGGACGCGAAGCTCGCGGATACAGCCTATCATACGCAGACCGTAGACGAAAACTACTATAAAACCTACTCGGACCATTTTCTCTGGAAGCATACGCACACCATCCGGGGGCGCGTTTCCGAAAGCGGCACCAACGATCTGCGCTCCCTGCTGGAATCCAAGGTATGGGTGGACCAGTACATCTGCCTTACCGGGGACATCGATTATCAATGCCGCAGGGATACCTTCGACCCCATTGTGATCACGGCGGATAAGGTGCTGGACCTGAACGGCTATTCCATCACCATGCGGGACGATTCCAACATGACCAATTCCGGCTACAATCAGTCGAAGGGCGTAAAATACCACCGCAACCATCTCTTTGAGATCACCAACGGCGCCACGCTGATCATCGTGGATTCCTCCCGCTGGCGCGCAAACAAAAAGGGCACCGCGGGGGACGCCGCCGGCACGGGCTTTATCTCCTGCACGGGCCGCATGATCTATCCCTTTGAGCACGATATCGAGGTATACACCACGCGAGACGTGTTCTGGGTGACCGAGGGCACGCTGATCACCTACGGCGGCACCTATCAGGCCGGACGGCAGAAATATCAGGTGAAAAAGAATTTTTCGTGGAGCAAGCTCAAAAACGCCATCGGGCAGGCCGTGGAGCTGGGCGTGAACGTGGCCTCCTTCGCCACCGGCATCGATATGGCCGTTTCCGCCAAAAACGACCTCGTGGCGGGCTTCAAAAACCAGGCGGCCGAGGATAACCCGGAAGACGACGGCATGGCCGACGCCGTGACCTCCACCAAAAAGAAAACCGGCGCCGACGCGCCTGCGGAGGCGCTGGCGGATTCCGCATCGGGAGAGACCTCCCGCGCCAAAACCGTAGGCGAGAAATCGGACGGCGCGAAGGAGGGCAACGGGCAGGGCACCGCCAAAAAGGAAAATACGCAGATGGCGCAGGCCCGTAAGGACGTGACCGAAAGCGTGCTCAACCAGAGCACCCTCGGCAAGATCACCAACGGCGTATTCAACCTTGTAGACAGCATCAAAAACATGATCGGCACCGATTACGGCTCCCGCGTGACCGAGGCCATATTGGGCACGCCGGTGCATCTGGGCACCGAGGGCACGTTCATCTGCTACGGCGGCACCTTCAAGGGCTACGGCTCCACCCCCAACACGCGCGACGCCGTTGTGGAGGTCACCATGGCGCTGTACGGCAATAACGACACGCTCACCGTGAACCCCAAAACCGGGAAATACCTCGGCGGGCAGGCCTATATTTACGGCGGCACCTTTGAAGGCTGCGCCGGTGCGGATATCTTCCACTTCGTGAGGGCGGACGACAACACCCAAACGGCGCAGCAGGTCACCGCGCTGGACAGCGGCTCCCGCGCCATCAACGAGATCGCCCTGAGCGAATCGGAAACCAACAAGCTGCGCGTGCTGCACAACGTGGGCGGCGCGCCGATCAGCACCAAAAACGTAACGGTGCGCGGCGGCACCTTCCGCAACTATTACGAGCTGATGATGGTATCCGCCAAAACGAACGACGACCAGCATTTCACCAAGTTCCCCGGCACGCCCGGCGGCTTCGGCCTGGGCGTGGAATCGCTGGGCGAGGATATGATCAAGGACGGCCGCATTCAGGTGGTGGATAAATACGGCGACGGCAACCTGATCTTGCTGGATGAAACCAAGGAGGCCAATGAAAAGGTATACCACCACCGCCTGTTCTGCAGCGATCTGGAGCTCAGATACAAGCAGTACGTTGAAGTAAAGCCGAACAAAAACGAGAGCAACACCACCCACTCCTTCAAGCTGGTGAGCGTGATCTCGGACGATAAGAAGGGCGATACCAGCACGGGCTGGACCAGCGAGGACGGCAACGACCGCGCCGCGCCCCTGAACCAGACCGAGACCGTATTCTCCTATCCGCTGGATTCCGTTGCCACCGGCACCTATTACGTGATGCCGGAGCTGAAGGCGAAGAATTCCTCCGGCGAGGGCATTGAAAATTCAGATATCTGGTATTACCCGGTGCCCACCACCACCTCCGGCGGGCGGCCCGGCGCCAGCGTGTATTTCGATACGATCATGACGGGCCGCACCAAGGACGGCAGCACCGAGATGATCACAAGCCAGGCCCAGTGCAGCAACGAAAAGTGGGAGACCCGCCGCGCCGCGTTGGACCCCTCTACCGTACAATATTACGCGCAGAATTACAGCATTTTATCCAACGTAAAATGGTTCACCTACCGCATTTACCGGGTGGACCCGCTCACCCGCAATAATATTTCCGAAAGCGCGGCCTACGGCTCGAACGTGCCGCTGTGCGAGCTGGTGTTCGGCGTGGATACCGATACCATGCAGTGCCGCATCACCCTCAAGCGGCTGGAGGAGCACATGAAAAAGACGGTTTCGGGCTTTACGGGCTTCAAAACCGGCGAGATGTATCGCATCGTGCTCAACATGGAGGAGCATTTGAGCTTTGACCTGCTGCACTACTACAACACCGGCAGCCAACCGCTTGCGGGCGGGTACGGCACCGAGCTGCCCGTGGCCTCCGCCACAAGCAGCATCCTCTTTAAGTGCTATTCGGTGAACGAGCTGAAGGATTTAGGCAAAAAGGTAAAGGACGTGGACTACACCGCCCTGCAGTGGGAAACCCAGCCCGAGCCCGGCAAATACGCCGCCGTGAAGATCGTGAACGGCATGGCGGGCAAAACGGACTACCTCGCCCGCAAGATCTTCGACGTTTACTATCAGTGGTACGCGGTGGATTCCAAGGGTAAGGAGACCATGATCGCCGGCACCGATAACATCTACTACAACTGCGACGACGGCAAAACCCAGCATACCTACGAATACTGGAACGTGGGCAAGGACGGACATCAGTATGTGAATACCGTAGACCCGAACGACCCGAACGCCTCCAAGTATACGTGGCACGGCCTGCCGAAGGACCCGATGCAGTGGAACGACGAGATGCTGCACGCCTATACGCACCAGATGACCACCACCCGCGGCACGCTCTCCGTTGATCCCTCGCAGGATCCCTACCCCGTCAACAACCGGCCCTACGCCACGGGCACGGATACCTGCTATATCCCCGAATCGCTGGCCGGGCAGAAGATCTACTGCAAGGTGACGGTGGTGAACACCTACTGGCCGATGGAATTCGACCATATTCAGGTGTTCTATTCGCACCCCGTGCAGCTCAAGGATCCCCCGCCCCAGCCCGTAAAGAGCAGGATCTGGTATTCGGCAACAAGCAGCCATTACATTTCCGAAGCGGATCCCGCCGTGATCCGGTTTACCGATCTCAATAACCTTGCCAAGGGCGAAACGGTCGCCTCCGTCACCTATATCGCCAACGGCAGGCAGAAAACCTTCAGCGGGCTCAAGGCCACCAAGGCCTCCGAGATCCCCACGGCGAAATATCCGCAGGATTTCGGCCTCGACGTATGGCAGAAGAACCACGCGCACGACGTAAAGGTTTCGGCCTTCATAACGCTCTCCTCCGGGCGCGGCGCGGTAAGGGGAGGCGCCACCGCCGCCAAGGGCTATACCGCGGATAAAGAGATCTTCTTCCATTACGACGTCAAGGCCACCTCCGTAAAGCTGATCGGCCTGCATGAGATCAACCTGCTGGCGGGCGCGCCGGGCGAGGAATACGGCGAATATCTGTATGCTCTGTATTCTCCCACCTCCGCCACCTACGGCTGCAACCGCTATGTGGAAGGCGTTACCTTTACCACAACGGACGCCGAAATCGCCACGCTGAACGACAAGGGCAAGCTGGTGCTCGGCGGCAAGCTGGGCGAAGCCACCATTTCGGTGATCAGCCCGGACAAAAAGAAGGACAGCGCCGTGATCCGCGTTACGGACGAGGCGGACGAGGTGCTTATCTTCGGCATTGACGCGCCCGAAGTGGGCGAACCGCTGGATTTCACCGCCGAGGTGCCCGAAGACGCCAAATACCGGATCACGCAGCTTTACTGGGTGGACGTAACGCACGGCAGCGTGCAGCTCAGCGAAGGGGCGGTTGCCGAGGATTACACGTATTACAAGGTCCACGCCGAGGTTGAAACCGCGTCGGAGAACGTCACCTTCCGCAGGGACGTGCCCGCGCAGATGACGGTGGGCGCGGTCGGCGGCGGCGAGATCACCGCGGACGAAACGAACGAAAACTTCTCCCTGCGCCGTTTCTCGTATCCCGGCAGCCGCGATATCAAAACCGTGGAGGCGGAATACACCTACCGCAGCACGGTCGGCAGCCATATCGGCACAGTGATCAACCGCGTATATATCGACTTCCCCACCGAGGTCAAGGAGGGCTCCTACGTGGACGACTGGCTCGCGCAGGTGGAGGTTTCCGTTGACGCAGCCGTGCCGGTTTCGGACCTCGGGATCGAAAAGCTGCCGATCCATGCCGCCGGCGCCCAGCGCATCCTGTATCCGCTGGGTTATCCCCAAATGCCGGAACGCCTGAACCTGTTCGTAAAGGGCGTGCAGAGCGGCCTGCAGCTGGACGCGCATCTGCCCGCGGGCGTCAGCTTCGGGCCTGACGTCACGTTCTTCATCAACGGCGTGCGCACGTGGCTGCCGTCTATTAGCAGACCGCAGGAAAGCTACTATACGAATCGCGGCATATTCCTGTATCTGAAGGATATCCTCACCGTGGCGGACGGCAAAACGCCGCAGCCCTTTACGCTCGCTTACCGTGTGAAGGACTTTAATCTCACCGTGGGCGGCATGGGGCAGGACGCCATCGTTCGCCTCAACAGTCTGCGCGAGGGGCCGGACGCCGACATGGTCCGGCTCAGGGCGGGCACGCCGCGCGTGATCGATCCGGGGGATTCCACAAGCCCCGAACCCGTTACCGTCGTTATAAGCACGGATCTGATCGGGCGCGATGAATACGCCTTTGACGCGCACGAGGCCGTGGAAAGTGTCTACCTGCCCATCTGGGGCGACGTGGATATGGACGGCGACAGGCATACGGATTTCACCTTCAACCACGGCGTAACTAAAAAGATCTACGATACCGCCGCCCCCGCGCCCGTGGCGCTCAATACGAACGCCGTGAGCGTAAAGGTGCTGAACACGGACGGCACCCTCTTCAACACGCAGACCTATTACGTGGGCGGCAAATTCCTCACGGGCGAGCTGATATTGCCCGAAAACGTCATGATCCGCCGCATTTACAACTCGAAGAAGGAGGAATATACGATCTCGGACAACGGCAAGGTGACCTTCCCCAACGACGATACCGCCTCCGTGATCACGGTGGAGACCGTGGCCGCCTCCCCGGGCGTATTCGGCGCGGGCAAAACCGACCTTACGGTACAAAGCTCCCTGCCGTGCGTGCTGTATTCGCTGGACGGCGAGCACTGGCAGCGCACCACCCGGTTCACCGGCCTTAAGCCCAACGCGAACTACGTGCTCTATTACCGCCAGACCATGCGCGGCGAAGTATACGCCACCGCCTTCCATACCGCGGGCAGCGATTACGGCGTATGGGTGGGCGAAACGCCCGTGACGGACCTGAACCGCGATCTGATGCCGGTGAACCACTGGAAGTACGATCCCGCCTCGAACACGCTCACAGTGGAGAATATGGATCTCTATACCTTTGCGGTGGAGAATGCCGCCATTTACGCGGAACATGATCTCACGGTGGAGCTCCTGGGCGAGAACCTGATCGACGGCTCTGTAAACGAGAATAACTTCGTGGGCATCCGCGTCAACGGCGATCTCACGCTGAAGGGCACCGGCAAGCTGCACCTTACCGCCCTGAATACCGCGATCGAGCTTTGCCGGAACCTGTATCTGGAGCATACGGGCGAGCTCCGGATCGACCACACGTACTACGGCGTATATTTCACCGCGTATGAGATCGGCGAGGCTTCCCTCTGCGAGATCAAAAACGGCGCGGTGCAGTTCACAAGCTACGATTCGCCCGGCACGGCGGGCACGAACGCCGGCGCGCTGTTCACCCATGCGGACGAGATCTCGTTTGAGCACATGTACAACGCGGCGCACCGCGAGCATCTGGTGCTCACCGGCGATACGGAAGCGGCCTTCATCGCCGCCGCAACAAAGAAGGGGGACGCCTATTACGCCACGCGGCACTACGGCGCGCATACCGAACCCGATACCCGCGAATTCATCATTTCCTCCGAATATCCGTACTGCACGGCAGAGCACTCCTACTACATGTGCTGCGAGTGCGGCGCGGTAGATACGGGCGGCAGGCACGCTGCAGCGGCACAGGCATCCCACGACCTTATCAGCGTACCCGATAAAGCCCCCACCTGCTACACGCCGGGCTGGAAGAATTATAAATACTGCTCGCGCTGCCGTTACAGCACGATCACGCCGCTGCCCGCCACGGGCCATACGTGGAAAACGCACACGGGCGTATCTCCCACCTGCACCTCGCCCGGCACGCCCACCTTCAGCGAATGCACGGCGTGCGGCATCTCTACGCTCTCCTCCGCGGTGGAAAACGGCGGCGAGGATACCTGGGAGCCCCGCGCGCACAATATCATCCGCTATGCGGGCGCCGCGGCCACCTGCGCGCGCGCCGGTACGCAGCAACACTATATCTGCACGCTGTGCCGCACAAGGTTTGCCGACGCCGCCGGTACGCAGCCCGTGACCGCGGCTGAAATGGCCGTTCCGGCCACGGCGCACGTATACGGCGAATGGACCGTCACCAAGGAGCCCACCGCCACCGAGACGGGCAAGGCCGAGCGCGTTTGCACCATCTGCGCCTCCGTGCAGAACGCGGTCCTGCCCAAGGAGGGCGTGGCCTTCAAACCCGGCGACGTGGACGGCAACGGCACAGTAGCCACCGCGGACGCGCGCCTTGCGCTGCGCGCCGCTATCGGGCTGGAAAAATACAAAGCCGGCGCCCGCGAATTCCTCGCCGCCGACGTCA
>CAMVBR010000092.1 GCA_947165755.1 uncultured Clostridia bacterium | reverse complement strand
ACGCAATCTATCTGACTTGTAGCTTGTAGCTTCTTAGCTTGTAGCTCCAGTTTGGAATAAATGTATACAGAAATCCTTGCGAAGCGAAAAAAGCCCCGGAGGCGTTCGGCCTCCGGGGTTCGGTGAGGGTTATGTCTGCTCAGGCGATGCGGTGCCCGTCAGTGATCTTGATGTGCCCAACCACGGGGGCTTTGATCTCACCGGTGAAGGTGTCTTCCTCAAAGGTGAACGCGCCGGTCAGCTTTCTGCCGGGCAGCACGGAGATGGTGCCTTCGCCGGAGATGGTCTTGCCGTCTTCTTCTTCCTTCAGGTTCATGAATTTGATCTTGGCGGTGCGAAGCGCGCCGGGCAGGGTCACGTCGATCTTGTAATCGCCGTTTTCATCTTCGCCGATGGTGAACTTTACTTCGCCGCGGGCGAGTCTTACGCTGATTTTACCGGCCCAGGAGCCGATGCCGATTTTTGCCATTCTTCTTTCCTCCGTTTATTTTTTGTATTGTTTGCCGATGGCAATGCCCTTTTGCAGCGCATTCAGGTTCATTGCAAGGATCTCGGGCTTTTTCGCTTTGAATTTTACTTCAAGGGACTCCTTGAACGCCTCTTCGGAAACCACCTCGGTAGCGCCGATCAGAATACCGATCAGAATGATATTTGCGGTTTTCGCGTTGCCCACTTCAAGCGCCAGATCGTCCACCGGCGCGCTGATCACGGTAACGCCCTCGGGGGCGTTGGTTTCGGTGATGCGGCAGGCGTTGGCAAGCAGAATGCCGCCGGGCTTTACGTCCTCGCCGAATTTGGCGTAGGCCTGCTCGTTCATCACGATCAGGTTATCGCAGAATTTGGGCAGGGGAGAGATGATGGGCTCGTCGCTGATCACCACGGTGCATTTCGCGCTGCCGCCGCGCTGTTCGGGGCCGTACTCGGGCAGGTAAGTGGCATGCTTGCCCATATCGATGGCGGCCTGCGCCAGCGTGATGCCCGCGCTCATGATGCCCTGTCCGCCGGAACCGGAAAATACGAAACTCAGCTTCATGCCTTATCCACCTCCGTATCTTTATAAACGCCGGGTTTGAAGTAGGGGATCGTGTTGGTGTTCATGTAGTCCAGCGTCTGCAGGGGCGTCATATGCCAGTTGGTGGGGCAGTTGGTGAGCAGCTCCACAAAGGTAAAGCCCTTGCCCTGCATCTGCAGCTGGAACGCTTTTTTGATGCCGGCTCTCGCGTCGCGCACGCCCTTGGGGGAATTCAGCGCGAAGCGGGCCACGTAAGCGGGCGCCTCCAGCGTGGAGATCAGCTCGCACATTTTCATCGGATAGCCGGTGGTGGCCGGATCGCGGCCGTATACCGTGGTGGTGGTCTTCTGGCCGATCAGCGTGGTGGGAGCCATCTGGCCGCCGGTCATGCCGTAGGTTTGGTTATTGGCGAAAATAACCGTGAAATTTTCGCCTCTGTTGGCGGCGCTCATGATCTCCGCCAAACCGATGGCCGCCAGGTCGCCGTCGCCCTGATAGGCGAAAACGAGGCGCTCGGGATTTGTGCGCTTTACGCCGGTAGCGGCTGCGGGCGCGCGGCCGTGGGCAACGCTGAGGAAATCGCCGCCCCAGTAAAGGATGTTCAGCGCGGAGCAGCCTACCGAGATCACGTTCAGGGAGTTATCGCCCTGCCCGAGCTCTTCGATCACGTCCGAAACAAGGCGGGTGGCCAGCGAATGCAGGCAGCCGGGGCAGTAGCCGCTGGGGGAGTCCGCGATCAGCGTGGAACGTTTATATTCAGCCATTGTTTTCACCTCCGCTTACGATCTCGTAGATCGCTTCGTAAACGCCTTCGTCGTCCAGCAGAACGCCGCCGGAACGCCCGTATTCGTATACGGGGCATCTCTCAAGCACCTGCAGCTCGATATCCTCGCGCATTTGGGCGGGAATGGTCATTTCGATATCGATAATGCCCTTTACCTTGCCGTAATCCAGATTGCGGATGCTCTTCTTGGGGAAGGGGAACAGGGTAATGGGGCGGATCATGCCTACCTTGTAGCCCTGCGCGCGCAGGTTCAGGATGGCTTCCTTCGCCACGCGGGAGGCAATACCGTAGGCCACTACAACGTATTCGGCGTCGTCGAGCATAAACTCTTCCACCTGCACGTCGTTCTCTTCCCAGTCTTTATACATGAACCCGGCGGATTCGTTCAGGCCTTCCAAAATGAGCTCGGTATAAATGGGCGTGATGTTGCCCTGCCAGTCGCGGCCGTTTCTGCGGGAAAGGCTCCACTCGGGAATATCCTCTTCCTTGAGCTCCTTCATGGGGGGCAGCTCTACCTCTTCCATGATATTGCCGAGGCACCCGTCCATAAGCACAAGCACGGGGTTGCGGTCGCGTTCCGCGTAATCCCACGCGTTATAGAGCACGTCTACCGCTTCCTGCGCGGAATTGGGGGCGAACACCATGGCGTGGAAGCCGCCGTGGCCGAGGGCCTTCGTGGCCTGCAGATAGTCGCTCTGCGCGGGCTGAATGGAACCGAGACCGGGGCCGCCGCGGCTGATATTCACGATCACGGCGGGCAGCGCGGCTGCGGCGAGATAAGAGATACCCTCCGCCTTCAGGCTGATGCCGGGGCCGGAAGAGCTGGTAAGCGAGCGGGTGCCCATGGCGGCGGCGCCGTATACCATATTCACGCTGGCGATCTCGCTTTCACCCTGCACGTAAACGCCGCCCACCTCGGGCAAACGCCACGAGAGATACTCGGGGATCTCGTTCTGGGGAGTGATGGGGTAGCCGGCAAAGAAACGGCATCCGCCGCGCACTGCGGCTTCGGCGATGGCTTCGTTGCCCTTCATAAATCTTTTTTCGCCCATTACGCGTCAGCTCCTTTCGCAGGCAGTTCAATGGCGCCCTCGGGGCACATGGTTGCGCAGATCCCACAGGATATGCATTTTTCCGGATCGGTCACCACGGGGTAAAAATGCCCGCGGGCGTTCCTTTTCGTTCCGGTTTCCAGAATCTGCTTCGGACAGAACTTTACGCAGTATTTGCAGTCCTTGCAGAGCCGTTCGTTGATCTGGATCACTGAAACCATCTCCTTTATGCTTCTTCGTATAATTTATCGCCGGGTCTCTGCTGGGTCAGCTTCATAAAGTCGACCTTCATCAGGGGCGTCTGCGGTAATTCCTTTAAGAAAATGATCTCGCGCGGAATGTAGAACTTGGAGAAGTTCTCTTCGCATACGCGGCGGATCGTCTCTTTGTATGCTTCCTCGTCGCCCGGGGTTTTCAGCGAGGCGTAGAGCCGCACGATGCTGCGGTCGCCCTGCCAGCCCTGCACGGCGCAGGATTCCTTGATGAAATCCAGCTCGGAAAGCTTCTTTTCGATATCGTTGGGGTACACGTTGTACCCGGCGATGATGATCACTCTCTTTTTGCGGCCCGAGAAGAAGAAGTAGCCCTCTTCATCCTGATACGCAAGGTCGCCGGAAAGCACCCACTTTTTGCCGTTTTCATCGGTATACAGACCGAGATCCTCGGGGCCGTCCTTGGTGTAGTAGCCGCTCATGATCGTGGGGCCGGAGATTGCGATCTCGCCGATCTCGCCGGTGGGCACGCGCTTGTGGTTATCGTCCCAGATCTCCACGGTCACGCCGCGCAGCGCTCTGCCGATGGAGCCGCGCTTGTAATCCCAGTTGGTGGTGGTGCAGCAAACGGAGCCGATCTCGGTGAGGCCGTAGCCCTGACGCAGGCGGCCCTCGGCGCCCCATTTTTCAAAGTAGGAATTGAATTCGTCGATGAAGGTATCGCTGATATCGTCGCCGCCGCAGAACATCATGCGGATGTTCTTGAGCCACGGGCCGTCGAAGTGCTTTTCGCGCATCAGTTTTTGAAACATCAGAGGGATGCCGCCGTAGCCCACCACGTAGTTCGTACGCATCAGGCGGTTGAAGATCTTCGCGTCGAACTGCATCATGGGGATGATTCGGGCGGAATTGCACAGCGCCATATGTACGGCCACGCAAAGGCCGAAGCAGTGGAACAGGGGCAGCACGATGATCTCGGCTTCCTCGCCGGGGATGCGGATATTATCGATATCGGATACGCGCTGCACCAGCTCGTTGATGGCGCGGTTGGTGAGCTTTATGGTTTTGCTCTTGCCGGTGGTGCCGCCGCCGTTCAGGTAGCAGCAGATATCGTCGGCGTTGTCGTCCACCGGGTCGAATTTTTTATAGCGGCGGATAGCGTCTTTATAATAGGTGGCTCTGGCGTATTTGGGGAACACGCCCTTGATGATGCCCTCGCCCAGCTTCGTGCCGAAGCGCTTGTAGCCCTCGGAATAGTCGGAGGAGCAGCAAACGAGGCAGGGCAGCCCGGTTTCGTTGATGGTCTGAATGTGGTCCTTCACCAGCAGATCCAGCACCATGATGCCCTTTGGCTCCACGTCGGCAATGGTCTCTTTGAGGAATTCGTCGCTCATCAGCGGGTGCACCATGTTCACGATCACGCCGATCTGATTCAGCGCGTAGAAGGCGATGATGCTCTGCACCGTGGTGGGCATGAAGATCGTGTAAACGTCGCCGCGCTTCAGGCCCAGGTCCTTTTGGAAATAAGCGCTCAGCGCGTCCATGTCGCGGAAGATCTCGGAACGGTAGTATTTGACGCCGAAATGCTGCATCATGTAAACGTCCTCGTAGATCCCGGTGCAGGTCTTCAGGTATTGCGCGCAGTTAAAGTTTTCAACGGCAGGTAACATTTCTCTTCCTCACTTATTTTATTTTATAATAATTATATATAAAACAAAAAACAATGTCAATTCATTCAAACAAAAATAACAATTTCATCATACTATATCGTATATTTGTTCACAAATTGACTCAAATCACAAATTTGTAGAGCTCCTTGCGGCTGTCGATGCCGAGCTTGTTGAAGATATTGCGCAGGTGCGCCCGCACGCTGTTCACCGTAATGCCCAAAAGGTCGGCGATCTCGTTGTTGGAGCAGCCCTTGGAGGCCAGCGAAGCCACGTTGAACTCAATGGCCGTAAGCGCATCAGAGATCTTTTCGCCCGTAAGCTCGTTGTGCACGGTGACCCAGCTGGAGTGAAAACGGTTGGAAAGCTCCAGTATCCGCTTGTACTGGGCGCTTTCTTCATAGCGAATGCATTTTTCGAGCATGCCGGAAAGCATGCCGCGGTATTCCACAAAGGGCATGATCAGCCCGTCCGGCGCGGCCTGGGCCCAGGCATAGCGGAAATAGTATTCCGCCTTATCCCATATCTTGCGCAGCATATAGCCGCGGCAAATGGTGAGGCTCAGGTAGATCTCCGAAATGGGGCAGGGCTTGTGCATGAATACCAAAGCGCCCTCCGCCATGCCCACCGCGCGGCCGATATCGCCGGTTTCGATCAGATAGTGGGTGTAGGCGTAAAAGGCGATGGGCTTCAGGGAATCGGGCAAATTGAAGGCGTTGAGGCCCGTGGGCGGAAAACGGATCTCGGAGAAGTTGTGAAGCTGGATGTTGAAATACAGCATCACCGCGTCCGTCATTTTTTTGATGTCGCTGTCCGCGGGAAAGAGCACGTCCAGCGTTTTGATGGAATTATAAAGCTTGATGATCTCAAACACGTTCTCTCCCGAAAGGGAAGAGATGGCGTTGCCCAGCGCGGCGGCGATCGAGACCTCGTAGCTGTCGCTTTGCGTGAGCGCACGGAACGCCGCGTTCGCTGCGGCGGTATTGCCGGTATAATAGCTGAGCTCCGCTTTCGCAAGCCGTTTTCTGTCTTCGTCGGTCTCGCTTTCGCAGCGTGCGGCCGCCATGCCGGGCTCAAAAACGCCGGTCGTTAAAATAAACGGATCGAAAGCGAGCGCCATGTTCTTTTTTTGCGCCTCAGCCAAGGCAATAATCCCCCAGTCTGTAGTTAACAATTTATTAAAAATAATATCATAATTTAAGACAAAATGCAATAGTCTAAATGTAATAAAATAAGGACTATTCACGAATAGTCCAAAATTCATTGGGAATGAGTGATGAAAAATAGTTAAAAGTGCAGTAAAATGTACAACAATAACAAATAATTATGAATTGTTTGTTAACAGTAATGAAAAGAGGCTGTTTTATGGTTGAACCCCGCGATATGAGCTGCTACGCTTATTACAAGGCCTGTACCGAAGAGTACGGCGAGTACTACTGCCAGTATCATTTGGGTAAAAACTTTCTGAACACCCAAATCATCAGCGATATGGACGCGCTTGCCGGTTTCTTCCGGATCGAGCTCGGCTTGCAGCCTGGAGACGTCTATTCTATCTTTATGCCCACTACGGTGCAGAGCATCGCCGCCTTCTACGCGCTGAACAAGATCGGCGTTACGGTAAACTTCATCCATCCGCTGCTCCCGCCCGACGTGGTGCATGAAACCATCGTTTCGCTGAAATCCAAGGGCGTGATGGTGCTTGACCTGCTTGCCCGCAAGCATACCGAAATGCTCAACAGCACCGGCCTGCCGATTTTGGTGTGCCATTCTTCCGACTACGCAAATCTTTTTGCCGAGTGCGGCATCAAGGCGGGCGAGGGGATCCTGAAGAAGGTGTTCCCCAAGCTCAACAACCGCGATGAATACATGAAAGCCGTAAAGCGCTTCCGTAAATCCCGCGTGCAGGATCACTGCGATGTGGACAAGCCCGCCGTGCTGCTCAACGGCGGCGGCACCACCGGAAAAAGCAAAACCATCAAGCTCTCGTCCCGCGCCATCAACGAGATCGTGTTCCGTATGTCCAAGCTGGACCGCATCCATCGCCCCGGCGAGGATTCCGAGCTGATCGTATTGCCGCTGTTCCACTGCTTCGGCCTTTGCGTTGCCATGCACATGCCTATGTGCAACGGCGCAAAGCTGATCCCCCTGATGCAGTTCGACGCGAAAATGTTCAACCGCCTGATGCAGCACCACTGCGTGGTGGGTATTCTCGGCATCCCCGTGATGTTCAAGAAGCTGATGGACGAAAAGCATTTCGATAACAAGGGCCTGAAAAACCTCCGTATGGCCTTCTGCGGCGGCGACGACGCGCCCCAGTATATTCTGGACGACTTCAACGCCGCGCTCGAAAAATGGGGTGCCACCGGCCGCCTGCGCGAGGGCTACGGCCTTACCGAGGTGGGCTCCGTTTGCTGCGTGAACTCCAACGACGTTTACCGCAAGGGCTCCATCGGCCTGCCGCTGGAGGGCGTGATCATGGATATCTGGGACGATAACCAGAAGCCGCTGCCCAACGGCGAGATCGGCGAGATCGTGATCGCCGGCCCCACCATCATGAGCGGCTATTATACCGACGACGGCTCCGACGGCGAAGGCCTTTACACCGATGAAAAGGGCGTGAAGTGGGTGCTCTCCGGCGACCTCGGCTACCGCGACGACGACGGCTTCTACTATTTCTCGGGCCGTAAAAAGAGAGTGATCATCATCTCGGGCTACAACGTATATCCCAGCGATATCGAGAAGAAGCTGAGCGAGTTCGAGTTTGTGAAAGAGAGCTGCTGCGTGAAGGGCTTCAATAAGGCCGGCAAGCCCATCATCCGTATGTACGTCTCTTATACCGATAATACGGGCGACAGGGAAGTGTATAAGAAGAAGATGCTGGAATGCATCGAAAAGAACTTCTCCAAGTTCAGCCTGCCGCAGGATATCGTTGAGGTGGCAAAGCTGCCCGAGACCCCGCTGATGAAGGTAGACTTTATGAAGCTCACCCAGAATTCCCCCGAGGACCCGGTGTTCATTCCCACCGACGAGGAAAAGAAGGGCCTGCTTCCCGTAGATATTTGATTTTCAAACATAAAAAACAAAAGAAAAAGGGGCTGTCGCAAATCAGAGAACTGAAGAGCGGTGGCCCCAAATTTCTGTA
>CAMVBR010000091.1 GCA_947165755.1 uncultured Clostridia bacterium | reverse complement strand
GTGGGGACAGTTGTAAATACTCATAGCAATATCCTTTCAATTTCACTCTTTCTCGCTCTGAGGAGTAAGGGGGACAAGTTCATTTGCCGGTTTGCGAAGGGGGAGTTCCCTGCGCTTTGAGGGGCTGAGAAGTGCAGTCCGGGAAAGCTTTCCGGCGGAGGAGTTTTTCTTTATTCGGCGGCTTCTGAGTACATTATGACCCTTGTGGATATGCACGATGATGACACCGGTGAAGAATATGCCGCCTGCAAGGAAGATCCGCCTGATATCGCTGCTTTCGCACCATGAGGACACTATCATGAACAGACACAGCAGCGTAATGAACGGAGTCTGGGAGATGTCACGGAGGTGACATCTTTTCCGTCACGTCTGGGCGAAGCGTCAATGGCTTCGATTATCACGCATATTATGGAAGCCACAAGGTACAGTGACGCAAGACCCAGAGCAATATAGTCCAAAATCATATCATGAATCCAGCTTGAGGACGCTCATGAACGCCTCCTGAGGCACTTCTACCGTACCAAGCTGACGCATACGCTTCTTGCCTTCCTTCTGCTTTTCCAGCAGCTTCTTCTTTCGGGTGATATCGCCGCCGTAGCACTTGGCGAGCACGTCTTTACGCATGGCCTTGATGGTTTCGCGGGCGATCACCTTGCCGCCGATGGCCACCTGCACCGGGATCTCGAACATCTGGCGCGGGATATTATCCTTCAGCTTTTCCGCGATTTTGCGGGCGCGGGGATAGGCCTTATCGGCGTGGATAATGAAAGAGAGGGCGTCGATCAGGTCGCCGTTCAGGAGTACGTCCAGCTTTACGAGGTTGGAGCGCTCGTAGCCCTTGAGCTCGTAATCGAAGGAGGCGTAGCCCCGGGTGCGGGATTTGAGCGCGTCGAAGAAATCGTAGATGATCTCGTTCAGGGGCAGGATATAGTGGATATCCACACGGTCGGTGGAGATGTAATCCATGTTTTTGAACACGCCGCGGCGGTCCTGGCACAGATCCATGATCACGCCCACGTATTCGGGCGGCGCGTAGATGTGCGCGTCGGTGACCGGCTCCTCGGTATATTGGATAAGGCCGGGGTCGGGATAGTTGGTGGGGTTCGAGATCTCCACCATGCTGCCGTCGGTGAGGTGGATCTTATATACCACGCTGGGTACGGTGGTAACCAGATCCAGCAGGTATTCGCGCTCTAAGCGCTCCTGCACGATCTCAAGGTGCAATAGCCCCAGAAAGCCGCAGCGGAAGCCGAAGCCCAGCGCGCCTGAGGTTTCGGGCTCAAAAGTGAGGGCGGCGTCGTTGAGCTGGAGCTTTTCGAGCGCCTCCCTCAGCGCCTCGTAATCGGCGCCGTCCGCAGGGTAGACGCCGCAGAACACCATGGAGTTCACCTTTTTGTAGCCGGGCAGCGGGATCTTCGCCTCGTTTTCCACCTTGGTGACGGTATCGCCCACGCGGGCGTCCACCACGCTCTTGATGGAGGCGGTGATATAGCCCACTTCGCCGCTTCTGAGCTCCGCGCAGGGCTCCAGCGTAAGGGCGCGCATACGGCCCACCTCCACCACGGTGTAGGCGGCGCCGGTGGCCATCATCTTCATGGTTTCGCCCGCCTTCAGGGTGCCGTCCATCACGCGCACGTAAACGATAACGCCCTTGTAGTTATCGTAAACCGAATCGAACACCAGCGCTCTTAAGGGCGCGTCGTCGTCCCCCTCGGGGGCGGGCACGTGCTTTACGATGCTTTCGAGCACGGCGGCCACGTTTTCGCCGGTTTTGGCGGAAATGCGGGGCGCGTCTTCACAATCCAGCCCGATGATCTCCTCCACCTCGGCGGCGGTGCGGTCCGGGTCGGCGGCGGGCAGGTCGATCTTATTGAGCACCGGCACGATCTCCAGATCGTGATCCAGCGCAAGATAGGTATTGGCCAGCGTTTGGGCCTCCACGCCTTGGGTGGTATCCACGATCAGCACGGCGCCGTCGCAGGCCGCCAGCGAACGGGAGACCTCGTAGTTGAAGTCCACGTGCCCGGGGGTATCGATGAGGTTCAGCTCATACAGCTCGCCGTTTTCGGCCTTGTAGTTGAGGGTGACAGCGCGGGCCTTGATGGTGATGCCGCGTTCCTTTTCGATATCCATGTTATCGAGCACCTGCTGCTGCATATCCCGCTGCGAAACGGAATCGGTGAGCTCCAGAAGCCGGTCCGCCAGCGTGGACTTGCCGTGGTCGATGTGGGCGATGATGGAAAAATTACGGATGTGGTTCTTTTTTTGTTTCATAGAAGCCTCTCGATCATTTCATTTCGTGGTTTTCGGGGGGGGGGCGTTAATTCCGCTTTTCGGGGAAAAATACCAAGCCGCTGATGGGATAGATCCATTCCGTATTCAAAGCGATATCGTAAATGCCGTTTTTCTTCTCGTGGGCGATCTCGTAAGACGATTCCTTGCCCTTGGAGAGGTAGGCGTACATATCCACCTCCATTTTATCCTCGGGATAACTCACCGTAATGTTGGGAGCCTTCGTGGGATCGGAGATCACGACCTGCAGCAGCGTGCCGTAGGCCTTCGGCATGTGGAAAATAATGCGCACGTTATGCTCCGCCCGCTGCGGAATGCGCAGGCCGAACGTAAATAATATGCCGGTTTCCCGCAGTTCGATATCCGCAAGCCGCCCCGGCTCCTGATCGATCTGCAGATCGAATTTGATCATCCGGTTCACGGTCTCCCGGAGCTCCTCCGGAGAGAGAGACCGCAGATACGCAATATCCTCCGGCTTCAGATCGAGGTTTTCCCGAAAGATGCAGTGGTTGAACTCGGACGATGCGGACAGGGTGTGGAAGCTGTCGTCGATCGCCTTGTTGTTGAACAGAAAGCCGATATGTATACGGTCGTTCCTGCTGTAGGAATCCTCGCAGAACAGACGGATCGTATAGCCTAAGATCTCCTGCACGTAATAATAATCCGACGGCGACGCAAGAAAACCGCAGGCGGAGGGCAGACTCTCATACAATTCAAATTTATAATCGAAGGCCAGCCGGATGGCGTCGTAATTGCCGTTGGAAAGAAACGTAAGGCACTGATCGCTGATCATTTCGGCGCAATCCGCGTCCGCAACGCTTGCCTTCACCGTGGAAAGGATAAAAGCGTTTCGCTGCTCCTGCGTAAAGGAACCGAGGGTTTCCGGCTTCGCCATGATCGCTTCGAGAATGCTTTTTGACATCTCTTTGGAATAAGAATCCTTTTGCAGCTTATCGTTGATGACGTCAAAAATCAGAAACGCCGTAAGCACCCCAACAAGATTTCCCGTGGTATCCTTCAGAATATCCACCAGCGTTTCGTGAAACACGAAATAGGAGATAAAACCAAACCCAACCGCAGCCAGAAGCACTGCGAGATACAGAAGAACGTACCCCTTATTGATGCTTTGCCGGTTGATTTTTTCATCTACGGAAAGGGTGTTTTTCCGATCCGTTTTGCTATTCCTGATTCGCATATAGTTCCTCCGGGTCAAATACGCCGCTGTAAGCAGCGGGTTTTTTCTTATAATATCCCCAAAACCTGTCGCCGAAATCATAGTGCCACCATTCGCTGGGCAGATTCGTGAAACCGGCGGCGGTCATGGCGTTATACAGCAGGCGGCGGCGATCGCGGATCTCGATATCCGCCTGCGAAAGGCGTCTGTTTTCATAATAGGCGGTATGGGCTGCCGGGCTGAAATCGTCGAACGCCGTGCCCATATCCAACGCCTCGCCCGATTTGCCGATCAAAGTCAGGTCCACAGCGCCGCCTGTGGTATGCACGGGCGGAACCGCTTTGTTCTCCACGGGCGGCGATACGAACGCGCCGATCACCGCGGCCCGCTCGGCAGGGGCAGGGCGAAGCTTTTCTTCGATCTGTTTGGCGTAGAGCTCGTAAAGATACCGCTGCACGGAAAACGGACGCCATGCATCCCAAACGCAGAGCCGGTACCCCTCCGGGAGCAGCCGCGCCGCTTTGCACAGCCGCTCGTACGCCCCCTTTCTCATATAGCACGCCGTGGGGGCGAAGGGGATCCCCATTGCGGGGTATTGCAGCGCAAGCGCGATCCCATCCGTCTCGCGCAGCCGCACAAAGGGTTCGTTCACAAAGGCGTTTTCGGTTATTTCCAAAGGCAATTCCCGGCGCCGCACGTTTTCTTCCTCCCATCTTCCCTGAATTCCACGCGACGCACAGAAGGCTGCCGCCAAAAAACGCGCGCGCCGCCGTTAGAGCGTATCGTTATACGCCTTGAAGCCCTCGCCGAGCACCTCGTTGGAATCGGTGATCACGATGAAGGGCTTTTCATCGTATTTGGAGATCACGCGCCGCACCTGCGCCACCTCGTGGGCGCGCACCACGCACATGAGCATTTTGCGCTGCTCGCCGGTGTAGCCGCCTACCGCGTCGAATACCGATACGCCGCGGCCGATCACCGTCATGATCTCCTGCATCACTTCCTCGGGCTTGTTCGTCATGATGAGCATCATCTTGGAGTGGTTGCGGCCGGTTACGACGTAATCCACCGCGATGGAGTTCAAGAAGATGATCACGAGCGAAAACAGCACGGTTTCAAAGCTCTTATATATGATACCGGCAAGGGCGATCACCACAAGGTCGCTCACCATCACAAGCTTGCCCACGGAAATATGGGGCAGCTTGAGGCGCAGCAATCGGCCAACGATATCGGTGCCGCCGGTGGTGCCGCCGCGCATGAACACGATGCCGATGCCAACGCCCATCAATATACCGCCGAAGATGGCGCCCAGCAGCTTTTCATTGCCGGAATAGAGCAGAAAATCATATTTTTTGCTCAGGGGGGTGAGCACGTCGATAAACACGGAGAGCAGCGCCGAGCAGCCCACGGTTTTGGCGATGAACCGCCAGCCGAAGGCCTTCCACGACATGAGGAACAGCGGCACGTTGATCAGGAAAACCAGCATACCGATGGGCAGCACGGGCACAAGATAGTTGATTAAAATGGCAAGGGTGGTCACGCCGCCGGGCACGAACTGCATGGGCTCGATAAAGCATACCACGCTGGCCGCGTACATAAAGGTGCCCAGCGTGCAGAGCAGTACGTCCAGCGCCACGGTGCCCGCCTGCTTGGAATCAAATTTGGCGGGTTTCTTTTCTTTATCGTTTTTCTTCGGTTTTGCTTCTTTTTTCATTATCAAATTCCTCATTGCAATTTGCGATCACGCCGAACAGTGTTTGCAGCCGTTCGTAATTTTTCTGCGCGTAAAGCCAGCCGAACAGCGCCTCCAGCCCCGTGGCGGAATGGTAATCCGACTTGGTCTTGTGCTTGGGCACGTGCCCGGGATGGGCGTTGCGCCCCCGCCGGTAGGCGGCCGTTTCCGCTTCATCCAGCAGCGGCAGCAGCGTTTTTGCCGCGAAGCTCTGGAAGGCCGCGTTGGAAAACGACACCGTTTTTTCGTGCAGCGCGTGTACCTTTCCCCCGTACCGCGTTAAAATATAGCTGCGGGCCATCAGCTCGTAGACCGCGTCGCCGAGATAAGCGAGCGTGAGCCCGTTTTGCTCCCCCGCGGGCGCGCCGAGATCGGGCGGCGCGGGGATTTCGGGCGGCGACGGCGGCGTTTGCAGAGACGGAGCCGCCGTTTTTTTCTTTTTAAGGAACATAATCGAACTCCAGATCGTAGATCACCACGGTATCGCCCTCTTTGACGCCCGCCTCCACGAGCCCGGCGATGATGCCGCTGGATTCCAGCACCCGCTGAAAATACTGCATGCTCTCGTAGTCGTCCATATCCGTTTTGTTCATGATGCGGATCAGCCATTCGGCCTCCACGTAGAATGTATCGCCGTCGCGGGTGACCTTGAAGCCGGTGGAGGCTTTCTTGCTCTCCAATATCTCCATGGGCACTTCCTCGGCCTCGTAACGCTTGATGGGCGGCAGGGTGGCCAGCTTTGCGGCCACCGCGTTGACGAGCTCCTTTACGCCGATGTTGATGGGGGCGCAGATCTCGAAGTATTCAAGGCCCTGCGCCTCAATGAATTTACGGAACCGCATGAGCTGCGCGTCGGTGGCGAGGTCGATCTTGTTGGCCGCCACGATCTGCGGGCATTCGGCCAGCTCGGGGTTGAATTTTTTCAGCTCTTCGTTGATGATATTGAAATCGTCGATGGGGTCGCGCCCTTCGCTGCCCGCCACGTCCACGATATGCACCAGCATGCGGCAGCGCTCCACGTGGCGCAGGAAACGGTGGCCGAGGCCCACGCCCTCGCCCGCGCCCTCGATGAGGCCGGGGATATCGGCCATAACGAAGCTGTTTTCGGCGTCTATGCGCACCACGCCCAGCACCGGGGTGATGGTGGTGAAATGGTAATCGGCAATGATGGGCTTGGCCTCGCTCACCACGCTGATGAGCGTGCTCTTGCCCACGTTCGGGTACCCGAGCAGGCCCACGTCCGCCAGCAGCTTGAGCTCAAGGATCACTTCCCATTCCTCGCCCGGGTAGCCGTCGCGGGCGAAGCGGGGCGTTTGCCGGGTGGAGGAGGCAAAATGCTGGTTGCCCCAGCCGCCCTTGCCGCCCTTGGCGAGAACGTAAGGCTCGTCGCCGGAGATATCGGCCAGCACCACGCCGCTTTCGGCCTCCTTGATCACGGTGCCGCGGGGCACCTTGATCACAAGATCCTTGCCGCTGCGGCCGGTTTTGCGGTTGCCGGAGCCGTTGGCGCCGTTTTCGGCCTTATAGGAGCGCTGATAGCGGAAATCGGTGAGGGTGCTCAGATGATCGTCCGCAACGAAAACCACGTCGCCGCCCTTGCCGCCGTCGCCGCCGTCCGGCCCGCCGGACGCCACGAATTTTTCACGGTGGAAGGCCACCGCCCCGTTGCCGCCGTTGCCGGCGCGTATTTTTATTTTTGCGTAATCAATAAACATAGTCGTATCCTCAGTATTGCATGATAACTCAATTTGATATTGTAACACATTTTTTTTCAAATATAAATAGAGAAAATAAAAAAATAGAGAAAATAAAAAAATTTTTATGAATGGGCAATACATTCAATTCGTAATTCGCAATGCGTAATGCGTAATTATCGGGCTTCACACAATAACGAATTACGAATTGCCAATTTTTATATTCGTGCATCCCTCATCGCAATCTGCCGCTTCTTGCCGCCCAGGTTCTACTTTTGTCGAAAGCGTTGACAGTCTACAAGATATTGTGCTATATTCAGCCCGAGACCACAACCGGAGAGGGAAACATGGACGTTAAAACGGGACTTCTGATCCTCGGCGAATTCGCGCTGCTCGGCGCCGTGATTTATTGCCATACCAAAGAAAAAGCGCTGCTGAAGGCCGAACGGGCCGCGGCGCAGCGCATAAAAACCTATTTCAGAAGCAAGGCGGCGGCAAAGGAGATCGCCCGCCGCAGAAAAATCAATAAAAAAGCGGCCTATACCCCGATGAAGCCGCCGAAGAAAAGGGACAGGGAAAAAGCGGCGTGATCCCGAACGGTAGCACGGCTGACCCCAGCCGTTTCGGGCGAAGGTGTGGCCCTCGGGGTTTAAGCACCGAGGGCCCGCCGCACGTCCGACATAATCCAACCTTCTGAAGAACTTTGCTGAATAGAATGACTGTGACTATTATTCATCATTGGACTTTTTTCCGTTATCGTGCAAAGACGGTTCCTCATGGTTTAACAGCCACACAATGGGATTATCAGCGATATACCACCGAAAAGCATCATACGACTTATCTGAAAAAGCAATATTATCATAGTAATCTGCTTGCCAAATTGAGTATCCCAATGTTTTTGTAACCATTCTTTTCAGTGCGTGTACGATTTTTGATAATCTGGAATATTCAAAAGATTCCTGCGGCTGATCATCGCCAAAAGACAGAAATATGTGGACA
>CAMVBR010000090.1 GCA_947165755.1 uncultured Clostridia bacterium | reverse complement strand
ATCTTTTTAGCCAACAGCGGCAGCGAGCAGCCGATCAGCTTGGCGCACACGATGGTAACGAACAGCGTTGCTGCCACCACGGCGGCCACGGACCAGGTCACGTCCGCCTGCCCCATGATCAGGTGGTCCACAAGCATTACCTTGCCGAAGGCGGCGCCGCCCAGGGTGAGACCGCACATAATCGCCACGCGAAGCTCCTTCCACAGCACCTTGAACGTATCGCGGAATTCCACCTCGCCCAGCGAGATGCCGCGGATTACGGTGACCGAGGCCTGACTGCCGGAGTTGCCGCCGGTATCCATCAGCATGGGAATGAACGCGGTGAGTATGGGCAGCACGGCAAGCGCGCTTTCAAATTTTGAGATAATGATGCCGGTGAACGTGGCGGAGATCATCAGAAGCAGCAGCCACGGCACGCGGGAAGCCCAGAGGCGGAATACGGGGGTGCGCAGATACTCCGTATCGTTGGGCGTGATGGCGGCCATCTTGGCGAAGTCCTCTTCCGTTTCCTCCTGCAATACGTCGATGGCGTCGTCTACCGTGATGATGCCCACAAGCCGATCTTCGTTATCTACCACCGGCAGGGCGATGAAGTCGTATTTTGAGAACATCATGGCGATCTGCTCCTGGTCGTCCAGCGTGTTGACCGAGATCACGTTTTCGGTCATGATATCCTCTATCAGCCGCTGCAGGGGAGCCAAAAGCAGATCCTTTACGGTCACGATGCCGATCAGGTGGCTTTTCTCGTCGGTGACGTAGCAGGTATAGATGGTCTCCTTATCGATGCCTACGCGGCGGATCAGGTCGAAGGACGCCTCCACCGTATAGTTCTTTTTCAACCGCACGAATTCGGTGGTCATCAGGCTGCCGGCGCTGTCTTCGGGGTATTTCAGCAGCTCGTTGACCGCCTTGCGCATTTCGGGGTCGCAGTTGTTCAGAATGCGTTTTACAACGTTTGCGGGCATCTCTTCAATGATATCCGCCGTATCGTCGTAATACAGCTCGCCGAGGGTGGCCCGCAGCTCGGCGTCGGAAAACGCGCCGATCAGGTATTCCTGCTGCTCGGGGTCCATCTCAACGAATACCTCCGCCGCCAGCTCCTTGGGCAGCAGGCGGTAGAGCACGATGATCTTTTCCATGGGGAGTTCTTCAAAGAACTCGTTGATATCCGCCGCCATCTGATCGTTGAGCAACAGACGCAGCGTTGGGTATTGCTTTTCTTCCAAAAGCTCCAGAGCCCGATCTACGAAGCTCAGGGTTTCTTCTTCCATTTTGTATACCTCCTTTGATTGCCTTTCGGCCGTTGTAGGGAAGGTAACACAAAATCACGCGGAAAAAGGGAGCGCACAGTCTCCCGGTGAAATCACGCTTTTTCGGTGCGTGAGCATTGTCGTGGGGGCAAGCCGCACGCATCGGCGCGTTTACTTCGTCCGCCGGAGTTTGTGCTGCCGTCGCCTGTATCCATTTTGCTCACGCTCCTTCTTTTCGGTTTACGCTTTATTATACGCCTTTCGCGCCGATCCCGTCAACCTGTTTTTTGCAAAACGCGTCAAAAAATGAAATCTGTTGCTTTTTTCAGGTAGATTTGATACAATACGATTATCATTAAACGGGAGGGATCGAGATGATTCAATATCAATGTACGTTAACGGATGACGATTATATTGATTTTAACCTTTATACGCTGCGTAAGAATCCGGCTTACAAGCGTGCGCTGCTGTTTTGCCGGATGATGGCGCCCGCAATGCTCTTGCTGCTGCTTGTAGTTAATATCATAAACCGATATGAGGGGATCGGTATTCTTGCGGTCATGTACGGTGTGGCGGCTGTGATCTGGGTCTTCGCAGTAAAGCCTTTGTACGATTTTATTTGCGTGCGGAATATAAAATCGCAGCTGAAGCGCAGTCGATCGCTTTATACGCCGGAATACACGCTGTATTTCAACGAGGATCATATTCTGGAGATTTCGCCGCAGCAGGAAACGAAGGTATTTTATGAAAAAATCGAGCGCGTTTCCGTTCACAGGGGCGCGGTATATATTTATCCCACTTCCGTTTTCGCCATGATCCTTCCTGCTGCCGTTTTTTCAACGGAGGAAGATCGGGAGCGCCTGCTTTCGTTCCTTACGCAGCGGCGGAGCGACCTGCAGATCGAAAGGAGTAAATCATGAAATTCAAAAAGGCCTTTCTCGTATTTTTTATATTATTTCTGCTCGTATTCGCGTTTTTGCTTGAGTTCGGCAGAAACGCCGTGTGGGGGTGGTGCGCCTTCGGCGCGCTGTTCGCCGGGTATTTCGTGCTGCACGGCAAAGCGCTGCATAAAAAGAATAAGCTGCTCCGTTTTTGCGGCTGGATCGTATTTCTGGGGCTGGCCGCAGCTCTTTTTGTCGCCTCCGGTCCCCGGGCGAAGCTGATCCCCGCCGTGGACGTGAAAAACCCCAAGGTCACCGACGTTGTGACCGTGGCCGAGGGGCAGCTCACCGGCGTATATACCGGAGACGGTGCCGTAGAGGTGTATGCAGGCATTCCCTTTGCCAAGCCGCCCGTAGGGGAGCTGCGCTGGAAAGAGCCGCAGCCCCCGGAACCCTGGGAGGGCGTGCGCGCCTGTGATACCTTCGCCCCCGCCTCGATGCAGCAGCAGAGCCTGCCCATAGTGGATTCGCTCACCCGCATGGTCGGCTACCACACCTTTCGCTTCTTCGACCCCTCGGATAACTACGTGATGCCCGTAAGCGAGGATTCGCTGTATCTCAATATCTGGAAGCCTGCGGGCAAGCTGGAAAACGCCCCGGTGCTGTTCTTTATCCACGGCGGCTCCCTTACCGGCGGCCAGACCTGGTATTCGGAATATAACGGCGAATCGCTGGCACGGCGGGGCATTATCGTGGTGAACTGCGCCTACCGCCTGAACGTGTTCGGCTACTATGCCAACGCGCAGCTCGCGGAGGAATCCGAAAACGGCACCACCGGCAACTACGGCCTGCTGGATCAGATTCGTGCGCTGCAATGGGTGAACGACAATATCGCGGCCTTCGGCGGCGATCCCAAGCAGATCACCATCGCCGGCGAATCCGCGGGGGCCTCCAGCGTGAACGCACTGTGCGTATCGCCACTGGCCAAGGGGCTGTTCCGCTATGCCATTGCCGAAAGTAGCGGTATTACCACCAAAAAGCCCTATCATACTTTCCGTTCTTTGGAGAGCGCCATGAACATGGGCGACGATATCCTTGCGGAATTCGGCGTTTCCACCGTGGAGGAGCTGCGCAGCGTGCCCGCCGAAAAGCTGGTGAATACCCGCCATACCAACAGCGCCATGACGGTGGACGGCTACGCCATCACAAAGCAGCCGTATCTTACGTACGAGAGCGGCGAAAACAACGAGGAAAAGCTGCTGAACGGCTTTAACGCCCACGAGGCGGACGTGTTCACCTTCATGCGCAAGGTAAATGCGGAAGATTACGTGGAATCCCTGCGCGCCGTTTTGGGCGATTATGCCGAAGAAGGCGCGGCGCTCTATCCCCCCGAGCCCATGGACCCCGATTATGCGCTGGCCATCGTGGAGCAGGGCGGGGACGCCAAGGGGAGCTACGATAAGATCATCTCCGCCGCCTGGTTCAATTACAGCCACTATAACTGGTCGCGTCTGCTGTCGCGGCAGGGCAAGACCGTGTACGAATACTATTTTACCAAAGAAAACAAGGGCCTTTCCGCAAACCACGGCGGCGAAATGCCCTACGCCTACGGCAACCTGTTCCGCCACAAGTGGCTCTATACGGACGAGGATAACGCGCTCAGCGATACCATGCAGGCCTATTGGGTCAACTTTGTAAAAACCGGCGATCCCAACGGAGCGGGACTGCCGGAGTGGGAGACCTTCAACGACGCCCCCGATCGGGTGATGGAGCTGGGCGATACCGTAGGTATGACCGACGACCCGTGGCTCGGTATTTACGGCGTGATCGATAAATTCCAGGGGATCGAATAGAAGTCAATATACGTTGCGGTCGGTATCTCAGCGCCGCGTGAACGTCCGTCGATTAACGAATACTTGATCCAGAACAACAAAGAAAACCACCCGTTCCGGCGGGTGGTCGATTTTTATATGCGAAGAATTATTCGGCTGCGGGCTCTTCGGCTTTTTCTTCTTTTTTCTTATGGAACAGGATCTTATCCACGGGGAAGTACAGGAAGAACTGTACGGCGGAGCAGATCATGGTGGCGGCGTTGGCCGAGAGGTCGTCGCCCCAACTGAGCTTTTCCACGAACACGTCCTTCAGCGTGGGGTTGAGCCATGCGGAAAAGGCGATCAGCGCAAGGGTGAAAACGATATAGATCGGCAGCGTCACCGCGACGTTCGCGCTGGAATTGAAGGTCTTCTCACGGTTCACGAAGAACGATACGATCTGCGCGATAATGTTCGCAGTGTTGTTCACGATGAAATAACCGAGGCCGCCGATCTCCGCCGCGCTGACGAAGACCCACCACTGGAAATCCCTGTTCTGCTCATACAGATCCTTGATAAAAGGCAGCAGCGGCAGCAGGTTCAGCAGCGCGAACTGCACGATCATTGCGATCAGGCTCACGAAAATGAACTTCACAAACTGCCATACGGTAACGATGCCCTTGCCCTTGGCTTCGGCCTTGTTATCGATATCCTTTAACTTTGCCATGGCTAAAAAACTCCTTTTTTTATGTTTCTTTCTCCATTGTAGCATAAGAGCACGGGAATTGCAAGCGTTGCTTTGCGGCGGAGAAAGCATAAAAAGCATAAAAAGACCCCGCGTTGCCGTCGGATAACAATAATAACCTGCTCAAGGCAGGTGGGTGTCCTCCCAGCCGGTTCACGCTCCCTTCGTCCGGGCAAAGCCCGGGAGGTCTGCAATCCGCGGCCGGAGCAGTCAGGACCCCTTAAAAATGTGTGTTGGGTTAATATTGGAAATCCTTGCTCGTACAACGCAGGGTATATTCACTTGTTTGATCGGATCATTCGTCTTCGTCTTCGTCGTCGAATTCAAACATTTCCGAAAGGCGCTCTTCAAATACGCCGCCGATGCGGTTGAACTCATCCTCGTCCTCGATGGGCTCCAGATAGGTTTCGCCGTTTTCTTCCATCACGCGAAGAATGATCAGCTCGCCGGAATCCTCAAGCACTTCGTCGGTGCCCTCGAATACGGGGATCATGGCGATATATTTCTTATCGTCGTCGTCCTCGATGCGGTCCAGCACTTCAAACTCATGCTCTTTGCCGTCCTCGTCCACAACGGTCACGATATCGGGATCGTAATTATCCATTCCGTTTTCTCCTTCGTTTTTCTGCTTTTATTGTATTATATTTTCGCCCTTCTGTCAATAGATTCCGTCCGTTTTGAGTATATCCTTTTTGTGCCGCGTATATGCGGAAATAACGTAAAAAAGGCCGCCCGAAAGCGGCCTTAGTGCTTGATGGGATCAGTTTTCTTCCTTCGCGGGCTTATTGGGGGTGATGAGGTTCACGATGATGCCGAGGATCAGCGCGGTGGCAACCTCGGTGAGGGTTACCTTGCCGAAGGTGAGGGAAAGGCCGCCGATGCCGCAAATCAGGATCACGGCCACAACGAAGAGGTTGCGGTTCTCGTTGAGATCCACCTTCTGGATCATCTTCAAACCGGAAACGGCGATGAAGCCGTAAAGGGTGATGCAAACGCCGCCCATAACGCAGTTGGGAATGGAGGCAAGGAAGGTCACGAAGGGGCCGAAGAAGGAGATGATCATGGAAAGAATGGCGGTTACAAGGATGGTGAGCACCGAGGCGTTGCCGGTGATGGCCACGCAGCCGACGGATTCGCCGTAGGTGGTATTGGGGCAGCCGCCGAAGAACGCGCCAGCCATGGAGCCGACGCCGTCGCCGAGCAGGGTGCGGTGCAGGCCCGGGTTCTCAAGCAGCTCGCTGCCGATAACGGAGGAGAGGTTTTTATGGTCGGCGATGTGCTCCGCGAATACAACGAAGGCTACGGGGACGTAGGCCACGGCCACGGTGGCGATATAGGAAGCGCTGATCTCTTTCAGGCCTTTGGCGGCGGTAAGGAAGGTGAAATCAGGCACGGCGAAAATCTGCATATCCTTGAATGCGCTGAAGTCGATCAGCATCAGGGACTGGTTTCCGGTTTTGGAGCCGATCACGGTGAACACGGCGGCTACGATGTAACCTGCAACGATACCGATAATGAAGGGAATGAGCTTCATCATCTTTTTGCCGTAAACGGAGCAAAGGATCACGGTGAACAGCGTAACCGCGCCGCAGAGCATGGCGATATAGGGGTTGGCGGCGGAAACGAGATCGACCTTATCTACGATCTGGCCGTTTTCGATCACCTGGCTGGTGACCTCCGTCATGACCTTGCCTACGGAGAGATCGCCTACGGCGTTGCCGGCAAGCGAAAGACCGATGATGGAAACCGTGGGCCCGATCACCACGGCGGGCATAAGCTTATCGATCCATTTGACGCCCGCAAGCTTCACGATAAGGGCGATCACAACGTAAACCAGACCGGCAAACGCTGCGCCGAGGATGAGGCCCGCATAGCCGAGGGACATGGATACGCCGCCCGCGAACGCGGCAAACATGGAGCCGATGAAGGCGAAGGAGGAGCCGAGGAACACGGGGCTCTTGAAGCCGGTGAAGAGCAGGTAAACGATGGTGCCCACGCCTGCGCCGAACAGGGCGGCGGACTGAGACATATCGTGACCGATGATCGAGGGCACCGCGATGGTCGCGGCGAGGATCGCCAGCACCTGCTGGAGGGCAAACACGATCAGTTTGCCGAACTTGGGTTTGTCTTTGACGCCGTAAGCAAGATTCATAAAAATACCTCCATATATTCAAAGCTTTCGCTTTGGTTTACGCAGCGGTTCCGGCGGGCGCTTTTTCCTGCGGCTGCAAGAGAAAAAGACCCCGTCTCTCCGGACGGGATCGCATGGTTCGGCTATAAATCGCAGCAAGTATAAAACTACAGCGATCTTGCTGGGCTCACAGGCCCCGTCCTTAAAGATCAACCGTGATTATCGTATCACACGCGGCGAAAAAAGTAAAGAAGAAAAACGGAAAGAAACCGCATTTTGTAGAAATCAACAAAACCCTGCCCATTCCCGTTCGATTCCTTGCTGAAATGTAGAAAAAATGCGAAACAGAGAAAATATAGTCAATCCTTTGCGTATAAGAGCACGGAAGGTGCGCACCCATCGTATTCCGGGAACGTGACCTTAACGATTTCCGAAAGGGAGGTGGGCACGTTTTTGCCCACGTAATCGGGCTTGATGGGCAGCTCCCTGTGGCCGCGGTCGATGAGCACCGCAAGGCGGATCGCTTTCGGGCGGCCTAGGGAAAACACCGCGTCGATGGCGGCGCACACCGTGCGCCCGGTGAAAACAACGTCGTCCGTCAGGATCACGGTTTTATCAGTGATATCAAAGGGGATATCCGTTTTGTTCAGCGCCGGATCGGTCATTTTTACCGTGAGATCGTCCCGGTAGAAGGTGATGTCCAATTCTCCCGCGGGGATCTCGATCCCCTCGATGGATGCAATATTTTTCTGCAGCTCCTTGGCGATACACGCGCCGCGCCGCCGGACGCCCACGATGCAGAGATCCGCCGTGCCGCGGTTTTTTTCTATGATCTCAAAAGAGATGCGCTTGAGCGCTCTGCCCACGGCAGGCGCGTCCATCAGCGTAGCCTTCAGCGTCATTCCGGTTCTCCCTTACAGCATATAAACGCCGGATTGGAGCACCACGAATTCGTTATTGCCCACGCGCAGGTATTTGAACACGGGCTCGTCGAATTCCTTATATTCCTCCACCGTAAAGTCGCTGAGCTTTACGCGGCGGATCTTGCGGGCGTCCTTGCAGCAGACGTAAAGGCAGCCGT
>CAMVBR010000089.1 GCA_947165755.1 uncultured Clostridia bacterium | reverse complement strand
AATGACCATCGAGCCTACGTCAAAGACAAGGAACCGTCAGATTGTTACAAAACTCACCGCATGAATAAAACTCTTCAAAACACCAAAGAGATATGGTAAAATAGAGGTGAAAGAAGGGGAAAACATGGGCGAACTGACAGGACAAGATCGGGAGCAAACAATGCTCTGGAGCATAGAAGAAATGGTGGAGCCGGATTCGATGGCGCGAGTCATAGACCGGTTTGTGGAAGTGACGGACTTAAAGAAGTTGGGCTTCCGGACAGAACCGGCGCAGACAGGGAGGCCGAGATATCCCGTAAAGGCAATGGTAAAGCTGATGATCTACGGATATCAAAATACATTGCGTTCATCGCGGAAACTGGAAAGGGAGACACGAAGGAATCTGGAAGTCATGTGGCTGATGAACGGATTGCAGCCGGACTACAAAACAATATCGGAGTTCCGGAGAGAAAATCTTCGACCGCTGCAGAAGCTGCTGAGGGAATTTGTAAAGCTTTGTCACGGCTGGGGACTGATCGGGGGCGAACTGATTGCGATAGACGGAACAAAGATCAAAGCAAGCAATAACAAGAAGCAAAATTTCAGCCGAAAAAAGCTGGAAGAAAGAATAGAGAATATTGATCGGCAAATAGAAGAATATTTCCGGATCGCAGAGGAAGAGGATGCGTCGGAAGCAAAAAAGTCTGCCGAAAAACCGATCGACATAGACGAATTACTGAAACATAAAGAGCGGTATGAAGGCTATCTGCGGGAGATGGACGAAACGGGAGCCAACGAAATATCGGCAGTTGATCCGGATGCAAGGCTGATGGGGAACAACCGCGGCGGCGTAGACATGGCATACAACGTACAAAGCGCGGTAGACGCAAAGAACCATTTGGTAGTTGACTTCGACGTAAGCTTGCAGCCAGCCGATCAGGGGCAGTTATCGCCGATGATCCGTAAGGTGAAGAAAAGACTGAAGATCAAGAGATTTATCGTTGTTGCAGATAAAGGATACTATCAGGGAGAGGATCTGTGGAGAGCGAAGAAGCTGAAGGTCAAGACGATCGTATCAAAACAGAAAGCCGCAAATCCAAAGGATCAGCCTGAAATGCTGCACATTGAAAACTTTAAGTACAATGCCGAAACGGATACCTACACCTGCCCGATGGGGCAAACATTGAAATCACACAGTAAAAAAACAACAAAGAGAAAAAAATACTTTAACAAAAAAGCCTGCGAAAAATGCCCATACAGAGATCAGTGTACAAATGCCTCGAAAGGTTTTCGAACGGTTACGAGAAATCAATATGCTGATTTTTTGAACGAGGTAGATAAATTCACAGCAGAAAACATGGACATCTACAAACATCGACAGCAAATCGTGGAGCACCCCTTCGGTACGGTAAAGCGAACCATGGATGGAGGTTACTTCCTTTTGCGAACACGACGGAAGGTGCGCACGGAAGCTGCATTGCTCTTTTTTGGATATGACCTGAAAAGGGCTTACAATGTTTTGGGATTTCATGAAATAATGGCAAGGTTGGACGCCATTATTTCGGCTGTTTTTCGATTATTTGACTTTTTTATACCAATTTTGAATTATTCGGGGAATTAAGGCCCCTTAGGAGCCTGTCGGTGTCCGTTTCGTAACGGTCTGCCGTCCCCTGTCTTTACAGCAACATGGTCACGGGTGCGATCAGGCTCGCCCGCTTTCGGTTTTTTAGTCCAATTTCTGAAGGATCGTCTGAAATGCTTCGCTGCCCCGTACCGCATCGAATTCCTTTGCGGTTAAGCGGCTGTCACGCATGATCTCCCGCGGAGGGCGGGAATCCGCCGTATCGAAGTCGCGTGTTTTCTTCTGTTCTCCAAGCAACAGAGATGAATAGCTCCAGCTTTCCGGCCTCTTTTCAAACGCGATGATTGCGTCAACGGCTGTATTCAGCGCTTCATACATCTCCGGCAGCTTGCCGAGCCTTGCCAATACTTTCGCGAGCTCAAGACGGCTTTCCGCGATATACCACGGGCTGTCTATTCCCCGCTGACCGTCAAAAATGATCTCGTCAACGGCAAACATCTTCTGAAATACTCCTTCCGCTTCTTCATCCGGGATCAGTTCTTCCTCCGCCAACAGACAGACGGCATGACAAAGAGACATATAACTGTCACGGATATAGTCGCGCACAAACGGCAATTTTTCGTCCGGCTCCAACGCAAACCATAAAAAGCCCTCTCGACATTGATCCATTTTTGGTATTTGACGGAAGACTTCCCGTCCCTTTTCTTTGCGCCCCATTTCTGTGTGCTGAAAGGCAAGGCGCGTGATCGCTTCAAACCGGACGTCGGTGTCTTTCGCGTACCGCGCAAGCCGTTCGCCGAGCCTGACGATCTCCGCGTCGTATTTAACCATATTCTCTTTCCAATCCGGGATGTTTCCCGAATCGTCGCCGGACACAAAAAGCGCATACATCAGCTTATTCAGAAGTCGTTCTTCGTTTGGGAATTCCGCCACCCCTTCGCGGGCGATCTGAATACACTTGTCAATATGACCGTTTGTGATCGCCCTTTGGAATGCGGCAAGATAGGCGTTGACCTTTTGCTGTTCTGCCTCGTCGTCCACGCCAAGCAGACCGTCTACCGTTACGCCGAAAATGCTGGCGATGACGGGAAGCAGCTCCATATCGGGGTAACAAACGTCGTTTTCCCAGCGGGAAACTGATTGATTGCTCACGCCCAAAAGCTCAGCAAAATCCTCCTGGGTAATGTCTTTTTCTTTCCGCAGCATTTTGATCGTGCTGCCGATTTTCAATTTCATACCGATACCTCTTTTTTCGTAATATTCAAAGCGCGCCTTTAACTGTATTGTAACAGATACAAAACAAAAATAGAATATCACGAAGCGAGGGATTTTTCCACTATAATGGTGAATATATGTTTGAGCCATAGTATTATGACAACAGCCCCGGTATTGTGCCGGGGCTGCCGTCGATTCAAGATTGAGGGTTAACTGCGGGATTTTTTACTCCTGATATGCAAAAGGTCACGTTTTTTACGTTATTGCCTTCAGAACGGAACATTCATAGTATTATTATCCCTCTTTCTTCAAGCAATAATCTTGATCCTGCTGATCCCACGATTGAAGATTTCCCTTAGTATAATCTCCTTCGGCAGCTTACTCAACCACTTCCTGCCGAAATTGGTATTGCCGTAATAGGCGTCGAAGTTGACGACGGGGAGGACGACCCACGGGGTATCGTCCGTGAGGTTGGCGTAGTAATATTTCAGCACATCCTCAACAGCATACCGCGGCACGTCGCTGTAATCGAATCCGTCGAGCATATCAGTGACCGATTGAGGTAAAACGTATTCTTCGGTCCGCAGCGGCCCGGCTTCCAGCGCGTCGGCGAGAACTGCGTCAAAGCGCAGCGTCCACGCGCCTTTTGTGGTCGTGGAATAAAGCGGAGTCTGAAATTGTTTTACCCGTTTTCTCCACACCTTTGTGAAGCCGTTTGAAATCCCCGGCAGATTGTCCCGCATGTGCTTGTTGACAAGATCGGGATTACGGCGAATAAAATCGAATACCTTTTTCTCATGGCGGTAAAACCAGCCTTTGCCGTCTAAATCTACCAGCTCCGGAAAGTCGGCGGACAGATTACTGAAGTCCACCGGCGGCACGGAGCTTTTCTTTTTGTCCGGCACGCTGCACCACGCGCAAAGGGCGTTGCGCGCGTATTCAACCCGGTCGTATGGGTTGCCGGGGAGCAGGTTGCCGTCCTTGTCGTGGAATAAATAGCCACGCGCGATGACCGTGAATACTCTGCCGAAGCCGGAGAAATCGTCCAGCATCTCCAACGTGATCCGACGCATGAACGCACGGTCATGCTTATCCTTTGCCTCATAGACCGGCTGCCCGGTGTAGGCGGTGAATTCTTCCCACTCGTTTGTCATTTGCGAAACCGCCCCTTTCTTTTTTTCGGCTCGTTTCCATCTGAGACGACGTTGTCATAAATCACACCCGGCAGCACCTCAAGCGCGAATTGCCGTTCGCCCAGCGCGACCGCGCATTTCAGCGCGTCTTCAAAATCGATTTTCGGTTCTCTGCGGTCAAGCGGGTGGATGATGTTGATGCAGTTGCGGATGATCGTTTCATCAGCATCCGCGGTCTGCAACGCGCCGTTAAGAAGTTTTTTCAGATCCCGGCTGTCGTCCCTGCGGACGGCGCTCTTTTTTATCCCGGCGTTGCGGTACAGATCGTCCAGATCGCAGAGGATATCGATCAGCAGCCGACAGCCGCCGCTGCGGAAATCACAGAGAAGATCAAGCAGGCTTTCATCGAAATACTGCGGAAGGATCGCGTAAATCGCGGTACGCCTGTCCTCCGGCGGCGTCAGGTGCCAGTTCAATGCGTTCAGCTGAAACCTCGCCCGTCGTATTTGCTCCGGGTTTGCGCCGTCAAAGCAGGCGTAAAGCTCGTCCGCCAAAAAGGTGTTGTCCTGCCCGCGGGAGAACAAGATGCGGTCAATATCCGGCTTGCGTTTGTATTCCTTCGGCAGGTGTTTCAGATACCGGCAGCGGTCTTTCGCTTTGCCGTAATCAACGATCAGGGATTGGATACGATCAGTCAAAGCCGGATCAAGCGAATCCTTCCATCCGGGGGCTTTGGCAAACGTGAAAAGCGCATCGTCCGGCGCAGGCTTTGTCTTGTGCTTCTTCGTCTCTTTTTCAAGCATATATGCGTAATACGGCAGCCGTTCCAGATTGGAGCTGACCGCATCCCAATCGACCGAAGCGATAAACTTCCTGACCCGTTTCTTCTGCGATTCCTCATACCACTTCTTTTCGTTGTCGTTATCCCCGACAATACCTTTGTAACGAAGGAACAGGCTTTTCCTGCCCTTGTTTTCTTCCAGATACTCGGTTAAATCGGGACGGATACCGGTTTTCGCGGAGTCGATCTCCAGCCCGGTCAGGATCGCCAGCGTCTCCGTCGCCTGACGGCTCTGTTCGCGGACTGCGCCGTCCGTGTTTTCATTGTACGCGAGGATGCCGCGCCGTAGCGCCGTGTTGCTGATCAGCCCCACGCGGTTGGAGAACGTGACCTTTACCATTTCAAAGCGTGCTTTCAAGTCCTCGGCGTCGGCAATCAGCGGCTCCGCGGCAGGGATCTTCAGAACGGGCAATACCGTACCGTCTTTGTAACCGCGCAGCACGCAGGCGTTGATTAACGGGTCGGCAATGGTTTTGACCATATCGCCGTCGTAATCCGCGCCGCCGAGACGTTCCGGGATCAGGGAGCGTGAATCGATCATCAGGACGTAACGCAGATGGGAAAGATATTTTTGCCGGATATTTCCGATATTTTCCAATGGGCGTACGAGCGCCTCCTCATTCCGCGCGATATGCGGACTGCGAAGAAGCGTGTATTGCTCCTGCGGCGGGAATGCCTGTTCCGGCGCGTAGATCTCGTTGTCTGTAAGGAATTCTTTTTGTAATAAGCGGTAAGTATTTCCTTCTCCAACGACTTCTTTGACAAGAAACGCCAACAGCCGCATCAGATCGTCGGAGAGGTAACGGTTGTCGCCGGTGACAAGCAGCTTTCCGATCCCGTAATTCTTCAATACCGATTTCGCCCGGTTTTCAAGCTCTTTTGTATAGATACGTTCTTCCAGAAACAATGGATTTTTCTGCGCCAGCTTCGCCCGCTGGCGCTTTTTGTCGTTGAAAGGCAATTCGTCATCATCCGCAACAGCAGAAAAATATGCCTTTCTGCCGGAATCGTCGGCCACCAGATCGTAGTACGCGGCCTCTGTGGTTTTCGTCACCCATTGCCGGGGATCTGTATTCGGGGAACGGTCCCAACCCGGCGGCAGATCGCGCGGGCGGAATTCCTCATCCGTCAGCGCAAGTGTATTCAGGAACTGATAGTTCAGTTCCGTTGTGGTCTGCGCTCCGAGCTTATCACGGCCGGAAATATACAGAGCGTGGTCATATCTGCGGCAGCGTTCCAGATATTCCGCCCAGGTTAAGCCGTTCTCCGTCATCCAGCTGAAGCCCTTGAACATGCTTTTTGTCAGGATCATATCTAAGTCTTTAGGATCATGGTGGTTGCCCCAGATATCTCGGATATACGGAACGCGCAATTCCGCAAACAATGATTTGAAATCAACTTCATGCACGACGCCCTTGATATACGGCAGACGGATCTGGAAGGAATGGTGACGGTTATCCGTATCAAACTTATGCGCCAATTCTTTGGAAATCAGCCCTTCGCCGTCAAACTCCAACACTTCAACGTCCGCCGTCGTCTCCACACGGGTATATTTCCGCATGGTGTTTTCAGTGCCGTCGTCCTTAACGGTAACGATATGCGCGTTCTTTACGATGCTTGTCGGATTTTCGATCACGATGATCCTTTTTTCGGACAGTAAACCTTCTATCTCGCGCCGCTCACCGCTGGTGAGCATCAGAGCGTTGTACGCATACAGTTTGGAAAGCTGGCAGTTGCCGATGTGCATGCCCAGCATGATGCGCTCCCTCAGCGGCGCATACATATCCTCACGTACAAAACAGAGCCTGCTGCCGCGGCTCATGCTCGCGGAACGCTCAAAGGCAAGATACCGCCGCAAGCCTTTCCCGAAGTCGATAAAGATACCTTCGGGACGGAACATCCATTCCGCCTTCCGCTGGTTCTCCGAAACCTTGCCCACGGGACGGCGGGCAAAGATGCCAGTGAAATCAATATATACGAAAATCTCGGAAAGAAGATTGCAGACGGAAGAAGCATTTCCGATTTCAACGTTCAGGAGCTTTAACGCCTGATAAAAGATAGGACATGCGTCCTGCTGCGTCTGCTCAACCAGATATTCCTTTGAAGGTTCGTCCGCACGGAAAGAAAAGCGCCATCCGTCCTCTGTTCCTGACGCGGAGGACAGGATGCTTTGCGCCGATATTTCGGGGATGATAAATTTTTGGTTCGCCATGGCATTACACCGCCTTTTTACATATTTCAGAGTATACCATATATATGGATAAAAGTCAATCAGCAGTTATTTGATACCTGCCCCCACTTTTTCAGAAGGAGCTTTTTTGGTATCACTAAATACTTGCCGAAAGGCGGAAAGGAGGCGGCAATATGCACCGTCGGGATTACGGTTAGAAAACCGTAAAGCATTGTTTTCGAATTATTTGATCGCCGCAGAAAGCGGCAGAAAGGAAGGACATGAAAAAGTTTAACGATACCCTGATCATCGGTCTGGATCACGGGTATGGCAACATGAAGACCGAAAACCACTGTTTCCCCACGGGCATCATGCCCGGGGAGGAAGCGTCTTCGTTCGCAAAGAACGTACTGGAATACCGCGATAAAAGCTACGTGATCGGCGAAGGACACAAGGCGTTCGTCCCCGAAAAGGTCAGGGACGAGGACTACTACCTTTTATCGCTCGCCGCCATTGCCGAAGAACTGAGCGACGTCGGTATTACAGAAGCAAACGTCCACATCGCCGCCGGGTTACCGCTGACGTGGACCGGCACGCAGAAGGAAGCGTTCGCCGCTTATCTCACAAAGAATACCGACGTTTCGTTCAAGTATCGGGGCGTTCGCTACAATATCCGAATCGTCGGCGTCAGCATATTCCCGCAGGGCTACGCCGCCGTCGCGCCGTTCATCACGAAGCTCAAGGGCGTGCAGATGTTGGTCGATATCGGAAACGGCACGATGAATGTAATGTATCTGATCGACGGAAGACCGCAGCTCGGCAGAATGTATACCGAAACGTTCGGCACCCATCAGTGCATGGTCGCCGCTCGTGCCGCGTTTTCGCGCAAAACGCAGCGGACTCTGAACGACGCCTTTATCGAAGAAATCCTGCGCACCGGCGAATCCGAACTGGACGAGGATGATTTTGCCATCGTGAAAGCGTCCGTTGAAGAATACGTGGAGCAGATCTATCGGAAGCTGCACGAATACGGCTATGACGAAAAGACGATCCGTTTACAGATCGTCGGCGGCGGGGGCTGTCTGCTGG
>CAMVBR010000088.1 GCA_947165755.1 uncultured Clostridia bacterium | reverse complement strand
AAACGACACATGTTCAATCATCATGACATCAACCGGGACGCATGTATGCTCCATGCCCGCAATGGGGATGATGCCGTTGCGCTTGGCCGCAGTAAAGAACGCGGGGCAGTTTTTGCACGAGTTGTGGTCCGTAAGCGCCATCACGTTCAGCCCGGTCAGCACGCCGACGCCGGCAATGTTGTTGGGCGTCATATCGTTTTCGGCGCAGGGGGATAAGCAGGAATGAATATGAAAATCGTAATAGTATCTGTTCATAGCGCGCCGCTCAGCTTCACGGCGGCTTCATAGGCGGAAAGCGAGGTGGAAAGGATATTCACGCCCTTCAGCTCCGCCGTTTGCACGATGCTCTCTTCCAGCGTTACGTTCTCGGCCAGCAGCACCGCGCTCACGTCCGCAAGGCTCGCTACCGCAACGGTATTCACGTTGCTCATAATGGTGATCCAAAGGTTATCCGCCTGCGCGCGGCCCATGACCCAGCTGAGCAGGTCGCCGATATAGCAGCCGTGGATCTCCCTTTCCGGGTCCGGCATACAGATCGGCGCGAAGCCGAGATCGTTTACAAGGTCAGTTACCTTCATCCGCTTTGGCCTCCGTTTTCTTTTCCGCGTTTTGCAGCACCACGCAGCAGCGGTCGCCCTTAACGAGCCCGCGCACCGTATCCTCGGCAAAGGCGCGGCAGGTGGGAGATCCGCAGGCGCCGCAGTCGATGCCGGGCAGCGCTTCTTTGAGCTGCTGGATCTGCGACATCATGCGCATGGATTCACCCATGGAATCGGAAAGCCGCGTGATGGGCTTATATTCGGGCATATCGTCGGTCACGAACTCGGGCGGCACGAAATTCATTTCGGGAGAAAGGAAATTTCGAGATACCGGCAGATACCGGCGCACCGTCTGCAGACGGGTTTTGGCGATGAATGGGTTTTCGATGGTCATCACACCGCCCACGCACCCGCCGATGCAGGCGTTGAGCTCCACGAATTCGAGCTGCGGGGGAATATTGCCGTTTTCTATGGTTTCGAGCACCTGAATGCAGTTCTCGATGCCGTCGGCGGAAAGGTAATTATCGTTGAGCAGCGCCGTTGCTTCGCCGCCGGATGAGGCCCAGCCGATACCGATCATGCCCGTTTGCGAGCCTACGGTGGGCGGATTGCCCCGCTTCATGGCGGAGAGCAGCAAAAAGTAGATGTCGCTCATTGAGATCACAACGTCCACGTTGCTCTTGAAGCCGCTGTAACCGTTGCGGATATAGCTGACCTTGGCGGCGCAGGGAGAAATGAAGAATACGCCGATCTCTTCGGGCTTCAGCTCGGGATGTTCCCTGATCGCCTTCTGCTTGGCGCTCATGGCCGCGATCTCCATCGGCGGCATGATCGGCAGAATGTTATCCTTCAGATAAGGGAATCTGAGCGAGATCAGCCGTGAGATCACGGGGCAGGCCGAGGAGATGACCGGTTTTTTGATGTGGTCGGTCTTTAAGTACAGCCGCGTATAGGCCGTGACCTGCTCGGCGGCCTTCGCCACCTCGTAGACCTCGTCGAAGCCGATATCGATGAGACCCTGCAGTACGTCGTCGATATCCTCAAGCCCGTTGAACTGCCCGAACAGCGCGGGCGCCGGCAGGGCCACCTTCCACTTATAGTGGGTATAGTGCTCAAACTTGGAGCACATTGCTTTTTTTGCTTTATGGGGGCAGATACGGATGCACTCGCCGCAGTCGATGCAGCGGTCGGTATCGATATCCGCCTTGCCGTTCAGAATGCGGATCGCCTCGGTGGGACACCGCCGGATACACGTGGTGCAGCCGGTGCATTTATCCTCATCCAGCACCACCGAATGGCGGTATGAATTCATGCGCTCCCCTCCCGGGTGTGTTATTATAATCGGATCGTCATGGTGATTTTAGTTCCGACGCCTACGGTGGTATCGATGCGCATATCGTCGGAATAGCGCTTCATATTGGGAAGCCCCATGCCCGCACCGAAGCCCAGCGAACGCACGGAATCGCTGGCGGTGGAATAGCCCTCCTGCAGCGCCAGCTCCACGTCCTTGATGCCGGGGCCCTCGTCGTCGAGAATGATCTCGATGCGGTCTTCGTAAACGTTTACGTCGGCCGTGCCGCCGTGCGCGTGAATCACCATATTGATCTCGCCTTCATACATCGCAATGGAAACCTTGCGTATCACGTCGGGGGAAAGACCGAGCTCCCGCAGGTTCTTTTTTACCTGCACGCTCGCCTGCCCGGCGGAAACGAAATTGTCGCCGTCTACGGTAAAATGAAAGTTCAGATGATCACTCATGGAGCGCACCACTCAAGCCGTTGGCATAAAGCGTACCGCACGCCTCGTACATCCGCTTGCCCGTGGCGAGCACCACAATGGAATTCTCTCTTGCGATCTCTACCATTTCGGGGGTGGGACGCTTGGAGCGCACGAACACCACGCACACCATATCCATCATCTGCGCGGTACGAATCACCTGAGAATTCACGAGGCCCGTAAGCAGCACGGCCTGATCCTTCACGTAGGCGAGCACGTCGCTCATCATATCGCTGCCGCAGGCGGAATGCACTTCGGTATCGAGATGATCCTCAAGGCAAAGCACTTCGGCGTCCAACAGTTCTTTGATCTCTGAAATTTTCATAAGGTGGTTCCTTTGCTGAAATTGGGATCAGGCGTATTTCTTTACGATATCGCCGATCATATCGGGGGTAAGGCGGCCGTAAACGTCGTCGTTCACCGTCATAACGGGGGCAAGGCCGCAGGCGCCGATGCAGCGGCAGGCTTCCAGCGAGAACTTGGTATCAAGCGTGCATTCGCCGGGTTCGATGCCGAGCACCTCGCAGAGCTTATCGAGTACGGCCTGGCTGCCCTTTACGTAGCAGGCGGTGCCGAGGCATACGGAGATATTATACTGGCCCTTGGGAGACAGCGCGAACTGCGCGTAGAACGTAGCGACGCCGTAAACCTTTTCCACGGGCACGTCGAGCCCTTCGGCGATGCGGCACTGCACCTCGTAAGGAAGATAGCCGTAAATCTCCTGGGCCTCCTGCATAACGGACATCAGCATATTCTTGTTGCCGGCGGCAGCGGTGATCGCGGCCTGCAGCTTTTCGGCCTGTTCGGGTGTTTCTACGAAAGGCAGCTTACTGATTTTTTTAACCATATCGTGTTTTCCTCCATGATATTTACATACGATATTACGTATGTGTATTTATCTTGTTAATTCTATCACAAACAATCGGTTTCGTCTACAAAAAAATACAAGAAAAAAAGGAAATTTTGCGAAAAAAAAACGTTTATTGTTGTACCGTTTCAACAAAAAAGCTGCTTTAAAAGCAGCTTCCCTTTTTATTTGATGATTTCACCGTAAGCGGTAAAGCCCGCAAGCACGGCGTTCGCCTCGTCGGTATCGATGTGCATGGCGAGGGAGTAGCTATTGCTAACTCTAACCACGGTATCGCCGAAGATCAGGCTGCGGTCGGGAGAATCGATCTTCACCGAGACCACCTGCTTATCTTCCACGCCGTATTTCTCGGCGTCGGCGGGTGTCATGTGGATATGGCGCTTCGCAATGATCACGCCCTCTTTGATCTCGATCTCGCCCTTGGGGCCTACGATCTTGCAGCCCGCGCTGCCGGCCAGATCGCCGGATTCTCTTACGGGGCAGCTCACGCCGATGGCTCTGGCGTCGGAAGCGGAGATCTCCACCTGGGTCTGCTTTCTCTCGGGCCCTAAAATGGAAACTGCCGGGAAAGAATTTTTGGGGCCGATCACAGCCACGCGCTCCTCGCAGGCGAACTGCCCGGGCTGGGAAAGATCCTTCTTTTTGGTAAGCTGATAGCCCTCGCCGAACAGGATGGCGAGATCCTCGGGAGAGACGTGCACGTGACGCGCAGAGGTCTCCACTAAAATTTTATCGCTCATTTTCTTATACCTCCGGATAAATTTTAACCTAAAATATTATAACAGCAAGCGTTTCATTTTACAAGACCAAAAAATCAAAAAACTGTGGAAAATACAGCCTCTGCGCGCTGAAGTTACAAAGTTATAATCCAATGGGCGCGGCAAATAATGATAGGGACTTCATTTCGGAGGTGAATCAATGAGAAAAATCTGGAAAATCATTTGCGTCGTTTGCGCGCTTGTGTGCGCTGTCGGGCTCGGCGGCGCAGTGTGGGGCGCAAGAACGCTGCCGGATCGCTTTTATTCCGTGGACGGTTCTCTGCCCGTAAACGGAATTTTTACGGCAACGGCGCCGGCCGCGGCGCTGAACGCCTTTTCGGGGAACGACAGGGCGGAGGAACGGGAACTGGAATATGAGCTGAAGCTCCTCGACGTGATCCCCGTGAAGACCGTCAGCGTGCGCGTTGCCGGACGGAAATATCTGGCGGTCGGCGGCGAGCTCGTGGGTATAAAGCTGAAAACGAAGGGCGTTCTGGTGGTCGGCACCGAGGCTTTCACTGCGGAGGACGGCAAAAAAGCCGATCCGGCGGCAGACGCGGATATCCGAAAAGGCGACGTGCTGCTTACCGTTAACGGCATTCCCATCGCAAGCAACGAGACCCTCACTTCCGCCATTGAACACAGCGGCGGGGAACCGATCCCCGTTACGCTGCAGCGCGGCGGGAAAACAAAGGAGGTTTCGCTGATCCCGAAAAAAACGTCTGCCACAGGCCTTTATAAAGGCGGGCTGTGGGTAAGGGATTCCACCGTAGGCGTGGGCACCCTTTCCTTCTGCGATATCGAAAGCGGAAAGCTCGCCGCCCTCGGCCACGGCATTTACGACACGGATACCGCTTCCCTGCTGGAGGTATCGAACGGCGATATCTGCACGGCCACGGTATCCTCGGTAAAAAAAGGAGCGGTGGGCGCGCCGGGTGAGATCACGGGCACGCTCGGCGAGAATACGCTGGGCAGCATTACGGTGAACACGGAAGAAGGCGTATTCGGCGATCTGTATTATATGGAAAACGTGCCCGAGGTATACCCCACCGCCACGGCCGGCGAAGTGCACACAGGCGAAGCGCAGGTGATCTGCACCGTTACGCAGGGAGAAAAACAGGCCTACGCGGTGGAGATCGTAAAGGTGAACACCGGCGACGACGACCGGAATATGGTGGTAAAAGTAACGGATGAAAGGCTCCTGTCGCTCACAGGCGGCATCGTACAGGGTATGAGCGGCTCGCCGATCTTACAGGACGGCATGCTCGTGGGCGCGATCACCCACGTATTTGTGAACGACCCGAAATGCGGCTACGCGATTTTTGCGCAGAATATGCTTGCGCAAACCGGATAAAAAAACAATCGCCGCATCCCAAAGGTGCGGCGGTGGTACATGAATACCGATTCAATTATTTTTCGGTCCGAACAGGATCCGCACGGAAAACTTCGTGCCGCACTTGGGGCAGCGCGTGTTGTGGCGGCCGCGCACCCGTTTCAGGCGCAGGCGGGCGTTGCAGTGCGGGCAGCGCTTGAACACGTAGTTTTTATCCATTTTATCCGCCTTGAAACGCCGGAGCCGCGGCGTCACCTTTTCGCGGATGCGAAGATACCGCTCGTTTTCCTCCGTGCGCTTCAGAATATTTCGGGATAATATACGGAACAAGGCGTAAGCATAGATGGCAAGATTCAGAAGCCAGAGAACGTAGTAGACGGACCTGAGCGGCGTAAAACGGAACACGATGCTCAGCGCCCAGAAAACAACGGACAAAATAAACAGAAACCGGCCGAGCTGATCGAAGCCGTAGCGGCCGTACATAAAATTGCGTATGCGGTTCAACAGATCCATTTCTTATCCTCCCTCAGCAACAGCAGCCGCCGCCGATCCCAAGCGCGCCCGCGCAAAGATTGCAGATCGCGTTTGCGATACACAGCCACAGGCAGTATTGCGCGCCGGACCGCCGCGGACGGCCGTAGGATTCGCTGCGCTGCGTGTAGCCGCTGCGGATCTCCTCCAGCCGCTGCAGAAGCTGCGCGTACTGGGGATTATCGGGCTCCATGCGGCAGGCCTGCTGCGCGCTTTCATAGGCGCGCACCGTATTGCCGAGCCCGTAGCTTGCAACGGCAAACAGATAATACCACTGCGCCGTGCGCGCGTATTCTGGAATGCTCGAAAGCACGTTTACCGCCGCAAGATAATTCCTTGCGTTGATGTAGGCGACCGCGTTATGATACAGCTGCGCATAATCGCCGGACGGATCGGTATTTCTCCCCGCATACTGTCCGTATTGCTGCTGCGCATAGCGGCGGAAGAACTCCTCGAAGGGATCCGCGCCGAAGCCGCCGCCCGTATAACCGCCGGAGGAATTACCGTAACCGGAATAGCCGCCGGACGCGCTTCCGGCCGACGGGATATTCCCGCTTTTGATCATATCGTAGGCCGCGTTGATCTCGCTCATTTTTTCTGCGGCCGCGGCGTCCCCGGGATTCAGGTCCGGGTGGTATTTCTTTGCCAACTTTCTGTATGCCTTTGTGATCTCTTCTTCACTCGCATCCTTCGATACGCCCAAAACTTTATAAGGATCGGTGATCATGCTTCGCGCCCCCTTTCGTTTGAAATCAGGTCAATTTTCATTTTCCGCAACGTCCTTCGCCTCCACGGCTTCGGCGTCCTGCCGCCGGGAGGTTTTGCGATTCCGCATTTCGTACCCCGTCCAGATGCCGCTGAGCAGGATATTATCCGTAATCTCTTTATCCTGTGTGAGCGGCAGCGCGTTGTACTTCATCATACAGTCGCCAAGCTGCAGTTCAAGCAATGCGCGGCGTTCGGCTTCGTTTTTTGTTATGAGCGGATTATACCGCCCCTTCTTTAAATCCGCCTTAATATCCACGGCGGCGTCCATAAAGTAGATCACCTTGCCCAGCGAACAGCCAAAATCGTAAAGCGCCTGCCGGCAGGGCAGATCGTAATAGGCAAAAATGCTGCCGAGCAATTCGCCGAACAAGGAGGCAGGCACGTCCGCTTCGCGCTCATCGCGCTTTTCTGCAGCGGCGATCCCCGCAAGGCAGCGGTCGATGGTTTCGCTGAGCGCGGGATATTTTTCCTTCAGCGCCTGCGCCTCATCCCAGAATACAGCCGCCTCGGCTGCGGGCACCGCGCCGCCGTCGTCCTTCAGGTCGTCCAGAAATTTATAAAATGCCAGCAGGATATTCATATCCGCGGCGAAATCGGTATATTCGTTTCTGAGCGCCGTGTGTTTTTTGAACGGATGGGCTCCGCAGCGGATCTCGCTCTCTTCATAGCCCGTGCGGGTAACGGAAGAAAACAGCAGCACCGGCAGCACGAGATCGTAGGTGAGCGCCATACGGTGGGCTTTACCCTGCCTGTCGCCCATGGCGCGGCACACGCCGCAGTAGACGCCGCGATACCGCGCGTTTTGCTCTTCTGTCAATTTATCGGGGTTGGTCACAACAAAACCAAACATGCACCGGTCCCCTTTCAACGATTGATCATAAGTATTGTAACCTATTTTCTTTTATTTGTAAATTGATTCCCGCCTTATTTTAATTTTTGTGTTGATTTTTTCCGTTTTTCGATTATAATTGATATGTTAATAATATTTCATACGGAGGTCATCTCATGTTAGTATCAGCAAAAGAAATGCTGCAAAAGGCAAAGGCCGGCAAATATGCCGTAGGCCAGTTCAACATCAACAATCTGGAATGGACCAAGGCGATCCTGCTCACGGCGGAAGAGCTGCGCTCCCCCGTGATTCTCGGCGTATCCGAAGGCGCGGGCAAATATATGTGCGGCTTCAACACCGTAGCCGAAATGGTGAAGGCCATGATGGAAACGCTGAACATCACTGTGCCCGTAGCGCTGCATCTGGACCACGGCACCTTCGAGGGCTCCTATAAAGCCATGAAGGCCGGTTTTTCTTCCATCATGTTCGACGGCTCCCATTACCCCATCGACGAAAACATTGAAAAAACCAAGCAGATCATTGCCGACGCCAACGCCAAGGGCATTTCCGTGGAAGCGGAAGTGGGCGCCATCGGCGGTGAGGAAGACGGCGTGA
>CAMVBR010000087.1 GCA_947165755.1 uncultured Clostridia bacterium | reverse complement strand
GCGTGGACGTGGCAGCCGAAGACCTGAAATTCTACGATCCCGATACCAAAGGCTTCATTCTCGACCCGGCGTATGCGCTGCTCGCCACCATGGACGGAAAAACGTTTGCGGAGGCAGGAACCGTGATAATGAGATAGAAAGGATAAATCAGGAATGCAGGATGGGATTCGTCCATACCCGATTACGATGAAAGCGGCTGAAAACCCCTGTCATTTCTCATTCCTAATTCCTCATTTTTCATTCAAAAACAGGAGGATTTCATGAAGGACAAATACTGCGATCACCTGATCCACGGGGCGGATTACAACCCCGATCAATGGATCGATACCAAAGAGATCTGGGACGAGGATCTGCGGCTCATGGACCTGGCGCACATGAACAGCGCCACCGTGGGCATCTTCGCCTGGAGCATGCTGGAGCCCGCCGAGGGGCAGTATGATTTCGGCTGGCTCGACGAGGTCATGGACCGGCTTGCCGCCGCAGGCAAAAAGGCGATCCTTGCCACGCCCTCGGGCGCGCGCCCCGTTTGGATGGCAAAAGCCCACCCCGAGGTGCTGCGGGTGGAGGAGACGGGCCTGCGCAACGAATACGGCGTGCGCCACAACCACTGCCTCACCTCGCCCTACTACCGCGAGAAGGTGCGGCAGATCAACGCGCTGCTGGCGCGGCGCTACAAAGACCACCCCGCGCTGCTCATGTGGCATATTTCCAACGAATATTCGGGCGAATGCCACTGCGAGCTTTGCCAGCGGGCCTTCCGCGAGTGGCTGAAAAAGGAATACGATAACGATATCGAAAAGCTGAATTTCCAGTGGTGGAACGGCTTCTGGAGCCATAAGCTGAGCAGCTTCGACGAGATCTCGTCCCCCAAGTTCCGGGGCGAAAACCACGTGCCCGCGCTCAAACTCGCGTGGCGGCGGTTCACGAGCGATCAGCACATTTCCTTTTATGAAAACGAGATCGCGCCCCTGCGCGAATATACGCCGGCGGTGCCTGTCACCACGAACCTTATGCGCTTGTATACGGGCATCGATTACCACAAGCTGGCAAAGAAGCTGGACGTGGTCTCTTGGGATAACTACCCCGCATGGTGCGAACGTCCGCCTGTGGATACGGCTGTGGAAACCGCCTTCGTGCACGACGTATTCCGCTCCATGAAGGACGGCAAGCCCTTTTATATGATGGAAAGCACCCCCGCGCAGGTGAACTGGTTCGCGGTGAACAAGCTGCCCGACCCCGGCGTGCACGTGCTCGAGGCGGTGCAGGCCATCGCCCACGGGGCCGACAGCGTGCAGTATTTTCAGTGGCGCAAGAGCCGCGGCGGGCACGAAAAATTCCACGGCGCGGTGGTGGATCACTACGGCAAAGAGGATACCCGCGTGTTCCGCGAGGTGGCCGAGGTCGGCAGGCTGATGGAGCAGCTCGATGCGGTCGCGGGCGGCAGAACCAAGGCCAAAGCCGCCGTGATCGCGGATTGGGAAAACAGCTGGGCCATCGACGTTTACTGCGGCTTCCGGCGCGACGGCCGCGATTATTTCGGCGTGTGCCAAAGCTGGTACCGCGCCCTGTGGCAGCGCGGCGTCGCCTGCGACGTGATCTCTATGGACGCCGATCTTTCGGGCTACGATCTGGTGATCGCCCCCTATCTCTATATGCTGAAGCCCGGCGCGGAGGACGCGCTCGTTTCTTACGTGGAAAAGGGCGGCACGCTGGTTTCCGGATATCTGACCGGCCTTGTGGACCGCGACGACCTGTGTTACCTCGGCGGCTTCCCGGGCGGCAGGCTCAGGGAGCTGTTCGGCGTGTGGGTGGAGGAGACCGACGCGCTGTATGACGGCGAACGCATGCCAGTGATCTATAACGGAAAGACCTATACTTCGCGGGACGTGTGCGATATCATGCATCTGCAGGGCGCCGCGCAGTTGGCAGCCTACGGGGAACGCTTCTACGCGGGCACGCCCGCCCTCACGGCGCACGCCTTCGGCAAGGGCAAGGCCTACTACGCGGGCTCCCGGTTCGACGACGCGCTGATCGCCGATTTTACGGATACCCTGATCAATGAGACCGGCCTTACGCCCGATCTGGACGCCGCTTTGCCGCCCTGCGTTACCGCCCGCAGGCGCGGAGAGCTGATCTTCGTGATGAATTTCTCCGCCGCCCCGGCATCGTTGCCCCTCGGCCATACCTACGCCGATCACCTGACCGGGCAAACCGTTTCCGCCCTTGCCCTGCCCGCCTACGGGTACGCGGTGCTGGAAGAAATGAAGAATTAAAGAATATAAGCCAAAACGGCGGACCGTTGCGGTCCGCCGTTTTGCAGTTTATCGCGCCGTTGGCGCGAAGCTGCAAGCTACAAGCTGCAAGCAAATTAGAAATGTGCGGATGTTGTTCTGATACCGACAATTTCTGCACAATCAATCTTGCTTGCAGCTTGCAGCTCCTTATCTTGCAGCTGTCTTTTCCCTGATCACGTGCAGCGCGTGCAGGGCGCGGGTGGCGAACAGGTACATCAGCCGGTCGTCCGGCGGCGCGGCGGCGAATACCGGCACCAGCACGCAATCGAATTCCAGCCCCTTGGCCAGCATGGCGGGCATAAGCAGCACACTGCCGGAGAGCGCCTTTTTTTCGCTCAGCACCGGAGCGCAATCGGGGTACAGCGGCTGCAGCTTCTCATAAAACGAATCGACCTCCGCCGTGGTTTTCAGCAGCACGCAAACGGTGCGGTAGCGCCCGGCAAGCTCACGCAGCAGTTCGGCGGTTTTCCGCACGGGATCTGCCGCCGTCCAGACGACGGGGGCGCTCCCCTGCCGGTCGAACATTTCGTAGCCCCGTTTTTCCTCGGGCAGAAACGACTTGGCGTATTCGCCGATCTCCCGGGTGGAGCGGTAGCTTTTGCCCATGGCGAGGGATTCCGCCCGGTAGATTTCGGCGAGGCGTGCCGCGCTGCCGGTATTGAGCACGGGCAGCACCCCCTGATTGGGGTCCGCCAGCACCGTGAACACGGCCTTGGGGAACAGCAGCCGCAGCGTTTTATGCTGCGCGGGGCACAGATCCTGCGCCTCGTCCACCAGCACGTGGGTATAGGAGCCGAAGGGGCGGCAGTTTCCCAGCCGCGCCGAGAGGAACAGCAGCATCACCGCCTCTTCAAAGCGCAGGTCCTTACAGGCGATGCGGTTTCGCATGGCCTGCAGGCGGAAGCCGCCGCCTTTGTAAGCGGCGCAGTACCGCATCAGAAGGCCCGCCGGGTCGGTGGGTACGGCGTTCAGCACCATGGCGCGGGAGCGCTCCGCCACCTGCTTTTTGAGGCGCATATATTTCTCGGTGTAGGAATCGCCCCGCTCGGTGGTTTCGAGCAGATGGGCGAGGATCTCTTTACGGTGGATCAGAAGATAGTTTTTCAGCTCCTCCTCCACCCAATCGGCAAGGGTCTCCAGCCGTTCGCGCAGCGGTACGCCGCCCGGCAGCGCACGGAACCGGCGGGCGATCTCCTCCCCCTCCAGCGCCGTTTGGCCAAGCACCACCACCGAAACGAACTTCGGCTGCAGCGCATCCAGCTGCGATTCGATATACGATAAAAACGCGGGATCGTACAGGGCGGCAACGTCCGCCGCGCGCTGCGCGTTGCCCGAGAGCAGCGCTTCGGCCTGACCGAGGGCGGATTCCACGCGGAACCCGGGCAGATACCGCTCAAACAGATCGGCAAACGAAAAGCTTTCGGCATTGCGCTCGCCCAGCTCCGGCAGCACGCCGGAGAGATAGGAGCGGAATGCCTCGTTAGAGGTGAGCATGAGCGTGGATACCTGCATGCTCTCGCTGCGGGCGCGGTACATCAGCCACGCAAGGCGGTGCATACCGATGGAGGTTTTGCCGCACCCGGCTGGGCCGGTGACCAGCAGATCGCGGTTGGCGGCAAAGCGGATGGCCGCGTTCTGCTCCCGCTGGATGGTGCACACGATGGGGCGCATCGCCTGCCCGGACGCGCCGGAGAGCACGCCCCGCAGCACCTCGTCGTCGATATGCAGCTCCGCATCCCAGTGGTGCGCAAGCGCCCCGTTTTCAAAGGTATATTGCCTGAGCAGCAGGATCTCGCCGGCGATCTCCCCTGCCGGGGCGGTATAGGCCGCCCTGCCCAGCTCGCCCAGATAAAACAGGGCGCTCACCGGGGCGCGCCAGTCGTATACGAAAAAGGTTTTACCGTCGGTGAGGGTTTTGATGCCCACGTAGATCCGCTCTGTTTCGCCGTCGTCATCGTAGCGGAAATCCACCCGGCCGAAATAGGGCGCCAGGCGCATTTTATCGAGGATATAGGCCTCGCGCCGCATGGCCTCGGCCTCGGCAAGGTCGTTTTCGTTATGGCGGATCATATCCACCGCCGCGCCGTATACCGAGCCGAAGGGGTTTTCCGCCATAAAATCCCGGTTGCGGGCGCGCACCGCCTCTTTGCGTTCGCCCGAGGCGGCCGTGAGGCGGGAGATCTCCCGGTCGATAAAATCCAGTGTTTCGCTGAGCTTTTTGGCTTCTTCGTTTTCGATCATACCATCTCTCCGTACAGTTATCTGATTTTATATTATACAATAATCGCGCGGGTTTTCAAGACTTGTATTTTTGCCCGGAATATGGTATGATATATACAGAGGAAAGAGGGTACAATGATGTCTGACAGCTACCGGAAAATCTATGACGCAGTGAAAACGATCCCTGCGGGCAAGGTAGCCACCTACGGTCTTTTGGCGGCGCTGCTCGGCGTGAAGGGCGGCGGGCACGCGGTGGGCTTTGCCATGGCCGCCTGCAAAGACGAGACCGTGCCCTGCCACAGAGTGGTAGACCGCCTTGGGGGCACCAAGGCGGCCTTTGACGTTTACGGTGTGAACGTGCAGCGCTCGCTGCTCGAAGGCGAGGGCGTATTGTTTACCCCCGAGGGAAGGGTGGATCTTTCGCGCTGCCTGTGGCAGCCGGAGACGGAAGGGAACGAGTGAGAACCTGATTTAATTTGCAGTTTGTCGCCGAGCAAGTGACCAGTGGCCAGTGACCAGCGATCTGTGACCGGATCAGCCTGCCTTAACAGATGCTGACCACTGACCACTGGCTGCTGGCCACTGGAATTTGTAGGGCGTCGAGCCCTACAAATTCCAATTTACCGATTGTACAAAGAAAAAAACCGGGGATTTCCCCGGTTTGATTCTTTTCTTTGAAGAAAATTAAACGGCGCGCGTAACCTTGCCTGAACGCAGGCAGCGTGTGCAGGCATACACTCTGCAGGGAGTGCCGTTGACCATCGCCTTGACTCTCTTCACGTTGGGCTTCCAGGTTCTGTTGGATCTTCTGTGGGAGTGGGACACCTTGATACCGAACTGAACGCTCTTGCCGCAATAATCACATTTTGCCATCTGAGCACACCTCCTTCAACTTAGGTTAAACCTATTTGCAAATCAGCAAACAACATGATATCAGAAAACAAACGCAAATGCAAGTGTTTTTTAAACTTTTTTTGAAAATTATGATAAATAGTGAATAAACAGACCGCTGAGCAGCTTCGGCTCGAACCAGGTGGATTTCGGCGGCATGATCTGGCCCGCGTCCGCAATGGCCATCAGCTCTTCCATAGAGGTGGGATACATGGAGAACGCCAGCGCCATATCCTCGCCGCAGCGTTTTTCAAGCTCCTTGAGGCCGCGGATGCCGCCCACGAAATCGATGCGCTGATCGGTGCGCGGGTCGCCGATGCCGAACACGGGCCCGTTCACCAGCTTTTGCAGCAGGCTTACGTCGAGGCTCGCCACGGCGTCCGTTTCGTCCGCCACGCCGTCCTTCAGCGTAAGGCGGTACCACTGCCCCTTATAATACATACCGAACTCGTGCCGTTTTGCCGGGGCCACGGGCGCGGCCTCGGGGGCGAGCGTGAAATATTCGCCCAGCTTTTGGAACAAGGCTTCGTCCGTATGCCCGTTGGTATCCTTCAGCAGCCGGTTGTAATCCATGATCTTCAGGTCGGCGGCGTCGAAGAACACGGCAAGGAACCGGTTGAATTCCTCGCTGCCGTCGTAATCGGGATTTTCGGCGCGGCGCTTCAAGGCCACCTTCACCGCGGAAGCGCAGCGGTGATGCCCGTCGGCGATATAAAGGCATGGAATTTCGGCAAAGGCCCCCTCAACGGCGGCGTTATCGGCGGGGTCCATCACCCATACGGTGTTTTTCACGTCCCCCTCGGAAACGAAATCGTATTCGGGCGCGCGCGCGGTGTATTTTTCGATCAGGGCCCTGAGCGCGGCGCTGCCCCGGTAGGCCAGAAAGATGGGGCCGGTATTGGCGTTGCAGGTATCCACGTGGCGGATGCGGTCCTCCTCCTTATCGGCGCGGGTCAGCTCGTGGCGCTTGATGGCGCCGTTCAGGTAGTCGTCCACGCTCGCCGTGCCCACCACGCCGGTTTGCGCTCTTTGGCCCATCTGCTGGCGGTAAATATAGAAGCGGGGGCCGTCTTCCCGCAGGAATACGCCGTTTGCAAGGTAAGCGTTCAGGTTTTCGGCGGCCTTGGCGTATACCTCGGGCGCGTAGGGGTCCTGCCCGGGAGCAAAATCGATCTCCGCCCGGTCCACCCGCAAAAAGGTGAGGGCGTTTTTTTCGGCGCGGGCGGCGGCCTCGGCGGTGTTCATTACGTCATAGGGCAGCGCGGCCACCTGCGCGGCGTATTCTTTTTTGGGTCTTGCAGCCGCAAAGGGCTTTACAACAGCCATATATGTACCTCCTGAATGCTCAGTCTTTTTGTGCGTTGCATAAATAAAGTCTGTCGGGCCCGCTCAGCAGGCTCACGCCCGAAACGCCCGAAACCGTTATGAAGCTCGTGCCCTCCTGCCACACGGGCAGAAATACGTTTGCGCCGGAGAGCAGCGTTTCCGCGTTCTTCTGCAGGGCGGCGGCGTCCCCCTCGGCGAACCGCAGGTTTTCCACGGCGGCGGCGTAAGCGGCGTTATTCCAGCCGCAGAGCGCGTCGGCGAACCGGGCGAAATAGGCGGCGGGCGCGTAACGATCCGCCCTAACGGGGTAGAAGGCAAGGTCGTAATCGCCCGTTTCCACCCGGGTTTTCAGGGTATCGGCCGAAACGGCCTCGATCTCTACGCTGCACAGCACCCCGAACACCCGCTGCCACGTTTGCAGGTAGCGGCGCATGGCGGTATCGTAGGTTTCCTCGCACAGCAGCGATAAGCTAACGTTCTGTATTCCGAGCGATTCCAGCCCCGCCCGCATGAGGCTCTCGGCCCGCGCCTCGTTATAGCGCACGGCAAATGGCGTTTGCGGCTTCAGCGACGCGGGGCAAACGGCGGCGGCCGGTTCCTTGCCGAAGGCTTCGGCCAGCACCTGCGGCTCGGCGGAAGCAAAGAACGCCCGGCGGATATTCGCCTCGGCCAGCGCCTCGTTTTTGCAGTTGAAGAGGAACCCGCGCAGCGTATCGGCAGCGTTCAGCACCTCGGCCCCCTTGGGCGCGTTCGCAAGCGCGACGCGCTCGGGCAGGCAAGCGCCGTCGTAATCTTTGGAACCGAGATTATCCAGCACCACGCTCTGCGCCTCGCCGCTGTAAAGCCAGATCACGTCCGTTTTCGCCACGCGCGCGCCCGTGTAATCGGGGTTGCGCGCCATGCGGAAGGCGGTATCCTCGAATCGGGTGAGGTAGAACGGGCCGTTGGATATGATATATTTCATCAATAGGCCGTAGCGGCCGCCGGTGGCTTCAAAAAACGCCTGATTGCAGGGCATGGCGACCGGCTCGGCAAGCGCCTCCAAAAAACCGGGCTCGGGGCGCTCCAGCGTGACCGTAAGCTGATACTTTCCCTCGGCGGCAACCCCCAGCGCGGTGGGGGCGGCGGCTCCGGCCAGAATATTGGCCGCGCCTTTGATATTGGAGAGCAGCGCGGCGTCTGGCGCGCCGGTGACGGGATCCACCGCCCGCCGCAGGGCGAATACGAAATCCGCCGCCGTGACCGCGGGGGCGAAATTCTCGGGCAGCTTCTCTTCCAGCCCGTTCTTTACGGTATCGGATACGTGCCAGACGGCGTCTTTGCGCAGAT
>CAMVBR010000086.1 GCA_947165755.1 uncultured Clostridia bacterium | reverse complement strand
TTCATCACCGCCCGGGCAATGGAGACCCGCTGACGCTCGCCGCCGGAAAGGCCGACGCCCCGTTCGCCCAGCAGCGTATCGTAGCCCTCGGGCAGCCGGCTGATGAAGCCGTGGGCGTTGGCGATATCCGCCGCCCGCAGCACCTGCTCCACGTGGGCGTTGGGGCAGCCGTAGGCGATGTTGTTGAACACGGTATCCTTGAACATCAGCGGCTCCTGCTGCACGAAACCGATCTGGCTGCGGTAGTAGGACATATCGATATCCCGGATATTTTTGCCGTCGATCAGGATCTCGCCCTCGTAATCGTCGTAGTAGCGCATGATCAGGTTGATCAGGGTGGATTTACCGGAGCCCGTGGTGCCCACGATGCCCACGATATCGCCCTTTTCGATGGTAAGATCGATATTGCTGAGGGCTTTTTTGGATTTATCGAAGGAGAAGCTGACGTTTTTCAGCTCGATCTTGCCTTCGATGCGTTCCGGCACGTTGCCCTTGCCGAAGTCGTGTTCCGGCTCCGCATCCAGAATATCCAGGATCTTTTCCGCGCTGGCCAGCGTGTTCTGGTAGGTATCGGAAAAGCCGGCGAAGAAGTTGACCGGGTTGTAGAACATGGAGGCATAGGAGACGAAGCTGACCAGCAGACCCACGGAAAAGCCCTTTTCGCCGGAAATGACGAAGGAGCCGCCGGAATACCAGATGATCAGCGAGCCGCAGGTGACGAGGAAGGTCATGAAGGCGGGGAACACGCTGGAGATCTTCGCTACCTTGGAATCCTCCTTCAGCCATTCGTCGTTGTAGGCGTTGTATTTATCCACAGCGGCGTTTTCATTGGTAAAGGCCTTGATCACCCGGATGCCGGGGATGGTATCCGTGAGCAGCGTTGTGATGGAAGCGCCCCTGCGCCACAGCCGCATATACCGGGGCCCGATCTTTTTGCCGAAGAACCGGCCGATCAGCACCACGAAGGGGATGGGCGTAAGCGAGAACAGCGTCAGCCGCCAGTTGAGGCAGGTCATGATGACAAGTATGCCCACCATTGTGAAGAACTGCACCACCGCGTCCTGCGTGATCCGCAGCACGAAGTTCTGGATCATGGCGGTATCGCCGTTGATGCGGTTGATCACGCTGCCGGTGGAGGTCTTGTCGTAGAAGCTCATGGGCAGATACTGGGCCCGCCGGTAGATATCCTTTTTCATGCCGATGATGAACTTATCGCCGGTCATACGCAGCAGGTAGGTGCGCACGGCGGAAACGGAATACTGCAGCACGTATACCCCCAGCAGCGCAAGGATCATGGTGATCAGCGCGCGGCTGTCACGGGCGGGCAGCACCGTATCCACCATATAGCCCGTAACGTAGGGCGGGATCAGCGACATGGCGGTGGTGAACACCGACAGCAGCATGCAAACGGCGAGCCCCTTTTTGTAGGGCTTGGCGTACCGGGCGAATTTGCCGATCATCTTCCCCTTGCCCTTGCAGTTCAGGCACTCCGCCTCGGGAGAAGGGAGCTTTCTGCCGCATTTGGGGCAGAAGGAGCGCTGTTTGAGAAAGGTGTTTTCCACCGCGCCGAGCAGCTCGGCGGCGTCGGCGCCCGCGATCAGGCCGTTGATGAAGTCCGCGCCCGCGTCGGCGGCGTCCGCGGCGGCAAAGGTGAACCGGGTCAGCTTCTTCCGCCCGCCTTCCTTCAGATAAACGTCGAAGGTGGCGTTGCCGTACATCCGTTTGACCTTCGCCTCATTGATCTCGTCGTACCCTACCCGGAGGCAGCCGCTTTCGTGCGCCTCGTCAAAGGCGTATACCGCGTCGGCGGCAAAGCACAGGGCGCTTTCGCCGTATTTCCGGGCCAGCGACAGATCGCCGATCACCGTGAACAGCGGCGCGTTCTCCCGGAAGACCTCGTCGTACCGCGCCTGAAACCGTTCGGGGAAGGGTTTGTTGGAATATAGTTTCACGTTGTCACCCCATTTCGGTCAAAAAAAGAGGGGAAGAAATCAGGTTGGAGGTTTGCGCGGCGAACTCCGCCGCGCAGCGGGGATTTCCCCGTCGCCTGCCTGCTTTTCGTACCTGCGGCGCATTGCGCCGCCCCTTTTTTCGCGCACATTATAGTCAAACAAGGGGCGGAAGTCAAGCAAAAAAACGGAAAAAACTGAAGTTTTACAAATTATTTATTATGTACAGAAATTTGGTTTCATTTTTGTGCAATACCACAATTCCTTCGGGCCTTCACGGAAATGTCAAAGTGATTTACACAGAAATCCGTGAAGATCCAATCTATCTATACACCCGCCGGGAGAAAAAACGGCAGATCGCGCGGATCGTTTCGGTAAACGCTTCGCGTTTTCAGCGTAAAACGCCCAGATCCAAACCGCTGTCGGTGAAAAAGAAAACCGCCCACGAAACCGTGAGCGGTGGATAAACCGGAAAGGGATATCTCATGGAGAATCCGGGAGGCGTATTTTCCAAGACAAGGAACAGCCCTCTGTCTTTTCGCAGCCGATCCCCCTATCTTTATTCCACTGCGATGCCGGGGGTCTGGTAAACGTACATCACACTGGTCTGCATGCCGGCGGGGGCGGTGGAATAGATCTGATTTTCCTTCGCCGTTTCGGCGATCGCCTTCAGCCGCAACGCGGCGCCCGCGGGATCGGAGGTGAGCCCCGCAACTGTTTCCAAAAGGGCGTTCAGCTGCACGTCGTCGGAGGAGCTCAGCGCGTCGGTGAGCTTTTGCAGGTTCTCCTCGCTGAAGACAGAGGAAAGCGTATCGAGCACCTCGCGGTTTTCCTGCAGCGTCGTGAACAGGGACGAGAGCGTTTGCAGCGTCTGCGGGAGCTGTTCCACGGCCTTCGCCGCGTCCCCCGTGGAAAGCTCCTGCTTGAGCGCGTTGAACGTGGGGAGAAGCGCCTCGCTGTCGTCGATCACCTTTTTGAATTTGCCGGAGTCCACGTCCGCAGAGATCCGCTGCAGCTGCGGCATCAGCGTTTCGGCGTCCGACATCAGAGCGGACACGTCCTTAAAGAACGCGGAAAACAGCGGATTGGCAAGCAGCGCCTGATACTTCGCGAAATCCACGTTGTTCACGTCGTTCACCAACGCCTTTACCTCGTCGGAATTCAGAAGCGTCACGTATTGGTCCACGTCCAGCCCGCGCAGGTCCTCCACCAGCGTTTTGAGCTTTTCCACGTTTTCGGGCGTGGCGTATTTTGTGATCGTATCGATCAGCGCGCGGTTCTGCTCCAGCAGCGTTTTTGCGTCGCCGATGAGGCCGGTAAGCGTGGAGAGCTTATCGGAATTCGTGGTGAGCGTATCGATCAGCTTTTGCGGATCCACGGCGTAGATGGCGGAAACCACCTCGTTCACGGAGGAGAGCATACCTTCAACGCCCGAGAGCGTTTCGTCGAGCTGCAAAGACCCCCGCAGGGAAGAAAGCGGCAGCGCCGCGAAATACATATTGCCGAACTGCGCGTTGTGGATATCGGCCTCGATCGTGAAGGTATCCGAGAAATCCACGCCGGAGAGCACCTTGGTGCGGATATCCTCCAGATCCCGGTCAGTCAGCCCCAGGTTTTCCGCCATACCGGGCAGGCCGACGAAAAACGCGATCTCGCGCGTGCCGTCGCCGATCGTTTTACCGTTGGTGATACGCACGTTGGAGAACTGCGCCTCATTCAGCAGCATGCCGCCGATCACGAGCATCGGCTCATACACCGTCTGGCTTATCCCGTCCACAGTCACCTCGCGCACGGCAGCGTTATTCGCCCGGATCTCGATCTTGAGCTGCCCGTCCGTGCCGGAGATGCTTTCCGGCGCGGTTTCGGTACCGTTGAGGTAATATTTGATTTCGAAGTTCACGGGCAAAGGCTTTTCCGAATAACCGCGGTAGTAAAGATCGGTGGAATCCATGTTCCAGATCAGATTCTCGCCTTCAAACACGGGATCCACCGTGCCCTTTACGTTTACGATATCAGAAAGATCCGTTTGATCCGTTACGCGCACGTTCGCCCGGTCGGTGTGCAGCCAATCCGATACGGTGACGCTTTTCACGGCGCCGGTCTGCTCCAGATTCACATACACGGTCTCCGCCTTCACGACCTTGCCGGGCGCGTCGGTAAAGACCGGCTGCGCGGCTTTCGTCGTCTCATCCGCCGGCTGTGTGGTTTCGGATTCGTTTTTTTTGCAGGCGGCGAAGCCCATAACGACCGCCAGGATCAGCAGAACGCAAACCGCTTTTTTTGCGATGGTATTCATGATCTTTTCAGCTCCTTTTTCGACTGAGAGTTTCTCCAATGCAGAGACGTTTTGTTGATGACGCCCTCGCAGAGCACCAGCACGGAGGGCAGGCACAGGATGATGACCGCCGCGCTGATCAGAGAGCCGCGCGCCAGCAGCGCGCAGATGCTGCGGATAATGGAAATATTGCAGCTCACGTACACCCCGAAGGTGGCAAGGAAGAACACCGACGCGCTCTGGAAGATCGAACGGTCGGATTCATCCGCCGCGATCCGGATCGCCTCATACTTATCCCTGCCGCGCTGCAGCTCCTCCTTGAAGCGCGTGCCCATGAGCATCGCGTAATCCACCGTCGCGCCGAGCTGTACGCAGCCGATCACGGTGGGTGCGATGAACGGGATCTCGGTCCCCGTCAAAAACGAGATCGATTCGTTGATCATGATGGCAAGCTCGATCGCCAGCACCAGCAGCACGGGCATGGAGACCGATTTGAAGCAGATGAGGATCAGCAAAAAGATCGCGCCGATGGAAATGATATTCGTGACCGTGAAATCGCGGTTCGTGACCTCGATCAGGTCTTTGGTAAGGATCCCCTCGCCCGTAAGTATCGCGTTGGGGCAATAGCTCTTTACGATCGCGGTGATTTTTTCGATCTGGGCGTTGAGCGCGTCGCTGGCGGTTTCGTATTCGGAGTTCACCATCATGAGCTGCCAGCCGCCCTTTACGCAGATGCTGCGCACGTTATCCGGCAGCATGGAGAGCGGGATCGCGCCGCCCACGACAGAGTGAAGCGAAAGGCAAAGCGTTACGCCGTCCACGGCCTTGATCTCCTCCGTCATGGCGGAAACGTCCGACGCGGGCGCGTCCTCCGGCAGCAGGATGAAATGCGTACCGGCCATATCGAATTCGTCCTTCAGCTTTTCCAGCGCCACGACGGACGCGATATCCTGCGGCAGAGAGTTTACCATATTGTAATAGACCTTTACGCTTTTCTGCCCGAGGAAGGACGGTACAAAAAGCAGTACGAACACGATCGCGGCAACGGACCTGTGCTTGAGCATGAACGCGTTGAGCCCGCCGAACTTCGGCACAAAGCTCTTGTGCGCGGTCTTTTGGATCAGATTATCGAAGCAGAGCACAAAGGCAGGCAGCACGGTGAGCACCGTTACGAGCCCCAGCAGCACGCCCTTTGCCATCACGATCCCGATATCGAGACCCAGCGTGAACTGCATAAAGCACAGCGCGAGGAACCCGGCGACCGTAGTCAAAGAGCTGCCGGAGACGGAAACGAAGGTCGCCTGAATGGCGGAGGACATGGCGTCCGCCTTATCCGGGAATTTTTGCTTTTCCTCCTCGTAGCGGTCGATCAGGAACACGGAGAAATCCATGGTCACGCCGAGCTGCAGGATGGCGGCGATACACTGCGTGATATAGGAGATCTGTCCCATGATGAGATTGGTACCCATATTGTACAGTACCGCGTAACCGAGAGACACCAGCGTAATGAACGGCAGCGCGAAGGAGCGCATGGTAAAGCACAGGGCGATCAGCGCCAAGGCGATCGCGATCGCGATAAAGAGCGGCGCCTGCGCGTCCGCCAGCTCCTTGGTATCGAGCGTGATGGCGGAAAGGCCGCTCATAAAGCTGTTTTTGTCCATGATTCTGCGGATCTCCCGCAGCGCCTGCATGGTGCGCGCCGAGGAGCCGGATTCCACGAACTGCACCATCATCATGGTGCTTTTGCCGTCCGCCGAATAGAACACGGAGGAAAGGATCTTCGGCAGCATGGACTCGGGGATGCTCACGTCCGCGATATCGTCTACCCATATTACCTGCCGCACGCCGTCCACCTCGCGGATCTCGGCTTTCATACGGGAAACGTCCCGCAGCTCGTAATCCTCCGTAACGATCATCGCCATCGCGGCGTCGTTGAACGTCTCGTCCAGGATCCGTTCTCCCTGCACGGATTCCAGATCTTCCGGCAGATAGGTCAGGATATCATAGTTTACGTTCGTCGCCAGGTAGCAGACGATCGCCGGAAGCAGCAAAAGCGTTGCGATCAGCAGGATCGTTTTGGGATGTCTGGATATAAATTGCGAGATTATTCGGATCATGGTTCAGTCGGCTCCTTTGAAAACATGTGCCGGATCACGGAGAAGAGCTGCGGCTTGATCGCCTCGACGGAATAGGGCGCGCCGGTCAGGATACTGTCGCAGCACACGGAACCCAGCAGAGAAATATAGATATAAAGCATTTTTTTTGCATCCTCCCGCGTTTCGGCGCAGGTCTCAAACAACTCCACCAACCGTTCTGCCGGCGCCTTCAGCACACCGTTTTCACCGGCGAGCACAAGCGCCTGAAAGGACGGCAGATTGCGCTGGAGCAGCGATACCAGAGCTCGGTCCACGGAAAGGCTGCGCAGAAGCTCCTCGGTAAAGGAGACCGTCGTATCCGCAGCCGAAAGGGAAAACGCCTCCCGTTTCTGCTGTGCGGTTTCCATTGCGGCGGCAAAGATGCGTTCGCTCTTGATCAGGATCATCTGATCCAGCAGATCGTATTTATCCTTGAAGTACAGATAAAACGTCCCCTTTGCAACGCCCGCCAGCCGGGCCACCTCGTCTATCGCGGTCAGGTTGACGCCCTTGCTGCCGAACAGCTCATAGGCCGCGTCCAGCAGCCTGAGTTTTTTTGCGAGTTTTTTTTCTTCTACGCTCATATTACACCTCCATATTGCTTTAATGATCCCACGGAACTCCTCAAAACCTGTTTGGTCAATATGAAAAAGTCATTCATCCTCTGTCCGTCGGAAAAAGAATCCCGTTCAGTATTAAAATGACTATTGGTCATTTCGTAGCCAATTATACTCAAAAATGACCAAAAGTCAATATTATTTCGTCAGATTTTAAAAAAAATCCGTTTCATGATCATTTACGGTCTTAGTCTATATTGAAAAACCGACGGATTCATAAGAACCAATAGGCTGAAAAAGGCATATTTGATTTGTGGTTAAAGTTTTATTATTATGCGCTTGCGGCTGCCGCTTGGTTGGCGCAGTTTCGGCGGCGCCGACGTGATGTGTTGCCGCCTCGCGCAGCGTGATGCAACAGGGATGATTTTCTTCTGTTTATTGTTTCACACGCTTATTATGTATCCATACCAGCATTGCACACAGCGCCATGAACAGACCGCAGCCGACAACGGCAATGCATATTCATGGCCAAATTGTAACAAACGGGGACAAAAAAGAAAACCCCCGGAATCGTTGAAATTCCAAGGGTTTTGAGCAAATATAAGGAACTGTCAGCGCTTGCTGAACTGCGGAGCGCGACGGGCGCCTTTGAGACCGTATTGCTTAGATCATATGGGGCGGAATCCCTTGTAAAATAAGGTTTTATCGGGGATACCCATTTCGGTTGTCCCATAAGTTGTCCCATACAAATTCCCACAAACGAAAAGAAAAGACATCAAAACTGTATCAATACGTGTGATAGAATGCATCAGAAAAGCTGCCAAGTGAGGAGAAAAAAACCATCAAAACGTTGGCCAATGAAAAAAAATTCAGTCAAACCCAGTTCATTCACGAAATCCTTTGCTATATAAAGAGAAATCGAGTGTTCATGCGGGGCGGCAAAAAGGACCGCTCTGTTTGACGATCAAACAAACATAATTTCCATGAAACAAATTTGTAGAGAAATAATCTAAAAAGAATCTTACAAAAATACTATATGTTTTATTTGTATTGCTTGTTTTAATCTGAGGAATCACTGTTTATATATTACATGGGAAGTTATATCTCCCACTTGCATCACCCAAACATAACGATCCACTTTCCTCC
>CAMVBR010000085.1 GCA_947165755.1 uncultured Clostridia bacterium | reverse complement strand
ATTATAAAACAAAGAGCAGTTGGGGCGCGCCGCCGCGTTTGCACGGTGTTGCCTTGATACGCAAATAAAACGGAGATTCGTCAGAGTCTTTTGTTAAACTGATCCGATAGGAGAAAGTGGAAAAAGTGAAAGCTTTTGCGAATTACAGCACGCATATCCGCAGCACGCGGAGGGAACTCCTTTTTGAGTATTTTCTGCCGTTGCTCGTGGAATTCCTTATCTTGGCAGTATGTATGTTATCATTCAGCCTGTTTGTAAAACGCGGTCCTATAACTGAGCCGCCTGCGCAGGTCGGCGCGGAGCAGACCAAGCCCACGGTCGGCAGACTGGCGTTCGGCATCATCGCGCTGGTGCTGTGGTTCGTTTTAACGTTTGTTGCGTCCAAGGCGGCAAAAAAAGACAAACATTACGCCTCCTCGTTTTGCGGTTTTGCGGCGGGGATCCTGCTTTGGCAGTTTATCGGTGAAATATCGTGGCATTATTCGGTGGGCGGGATTCATTTTGTTCCGTTTGAAAACGTTACAACCTTTCCGATTGCATGTTTGTTTATTTTGTTGTTGATTTACGGAAAAAAGAACCACAGCTTTGACTGGGGCGTTTGGTGTATGCTGCTCTCGTTCGCGTTCAACTGGATGGGGCACTACGTGATGGAGGGCACCTATCCGTTTGTTGCGTCCATGGTGGATCAGCATGCGTGGTTTATCGGCGCATCGTTGATTTCAGGTGGGTGTGGACTGATATACAGTATCATTTTTCTGTTGTTCCGCGTGAAAACCAGACGGGGCAGGCTTCTTGCCTCTATGCTGACGTACATCTCCATCGGCGTTATGGCCTTTGGATTGATGGAGGGATAACGCCCGGTTGATAAACTGGAATCCTGTCGAAATTTGGTACATTTTATTTAGAAATTTCCAAATGCGACAGGATCCATTTTCTATCGGCAAACGCAGTAATATCCGCCTTCGACAAGGTTCAAGGGCGGTCTTTTTATTCACCTGTTGGGTGGTTCAATTAGGATTGCAGATTTTTGTAATACGCTTCTTCAAATTCACACGGGGAAACGTACTTCAGTTTTTTATGCGGACGGACCTGATTATAAAACAAAATGTATTCATCGATTCCCTTTTTGAGCTCTTCGTATGAGTGGTATTCCCTATGATACAATTCTTCTTTTTTGAAAGTTGCGAAAAATGATTCCGCAACGGCATTGTCCAACGGCGTTCCCGGACGGGAGACCGATTGGGTGATATCTTTGCTTTTCAACAAACGGAAGAATTCTTTTGATGTATACTGTATTCCGGAATCGCTGTGAAACATCAGGTCTTTTGGTTTCCCTCTTGAATGAAAAGCAGCCTCCACCGTTTCTGCGACGAACGCCGTATCAGCCTTATCCGAAAGAGTATACCCCACGATCATTCTGGAAAACAGATCCATAACCACACAGAAATAGTATTGCTTATGGTCAACATAAATTAGTAATGCCTTTGATTCCTGCCCTTTTTCATTTTTCCGGCAAAAAAGCTGCAAAAAAATACAAACCGGTTTTGTTGGTTATACACGAACGAAAACCGGCGTATATATACCGATCCCGGGATGTTTCATCTGTTTCCTGATGATTGATGTTATAACCTGACGTTTGCCTGTTCAAAAACAGTGACCTGCGTTTCCTTGATGTCCATGCCGAATTCTTTGCAGATGCGAAGGAACGAACCGACAACGCCTTTGTCCGCGTAATTCTCGCAGACGTCAAGGATCAGCGTTCCGTTCAGATCCGCCGCCGCTACCACGCAGTCTCCGATATCCGGCCAGGAACGGAAATTGAAATCCAGAAGACGGCGTTTGACCTCGTCCGAAAAGGGAACTCTTCCGAGATATGTGAACGCGGTATTGTTCATTGTTTTCTTCAGGATCTTCGCCACATTTTTCATGACCGCTTTCTGTAAGGCGAGCGGACGCATCTTATATAAAAAGTCGGTGGAATCGATCATCTGCGTGCACGACCAGATGATGTTTTCCGGCTGCACATATAAATCAAGCAGCGCTCTGTAGATCGTGCCGAGCTTCGGCAGATCGTAGGAATCAAACTTGTCCTGATAGGTGATCAGCTTCATGTTCATAAAGTTGTGCATGGTGTCCATCTGCATCGGCGCGCGGCAATCCACCATGATGTTGCAGGAAACGTTGCGGTTTTTCGCTTTGCCCGGCAGATGCTCGCGGATCGCCCGGCAAAACAGCGGCACAAGGATGGCGGTCGGAGTCGCGTCGCTTTTTTTCGCAACACGCAGTACGTCGGCGGTCTGCACCTTCAAAACGTGACTTGTGCATTTATATCCGTTTTTGATCGTCTTCATATCTCTTGCCTTAAAGCCGTTCGGCTGTTTGATCTGTCCGAGGGGCTTTACGCTCCGATCGTAAACGCTTTCATAGCCGAGCGCCAATGGGAACTCCGCCGGAACCGCCGGCAGCTCCACGCCGAAATAGGCGTCCAGGATGGTAGAGAAAAAGCGGATGGCTCCTCTTCCGTCCGTGACGGCATGGCACCATTCCAGCGAAACGGTGTTTTCATCGTAGCAGATCTGAAACAGATAGCCATTGGTGTTTTTTCCGAATTCCTTGGGCCGGTTTTCCGTGTCGGTATGGAAAAGAAGGATCTCCGGATTGTCGTTATCCTCAAGGTAATACCTTTTGTCATACATCATTTTGCATCCGAAGAGCGGATGATACTGCAGCGCGGTTTTTACGGCGTTCAGCAGTCGTGCGGCATCCACCGTCTCAGCCAGTGTCGCTTTGAAAAAGGACGCGTTTTCCATTGTCGTACCGTTCGCGGCCATGGAATATCTGTCCATGTTGCCAAGTTCATAGCTCATTACGATCTCTCCTTTTTCCTGTCGTTTTGAACATTGTAGCACAAAAATAATTATAATACCAGAAAAAAACGACAAATTATACGTTTGAATTCATATTGATTATCACCAAAGAACCTGATTCGCTTTATTTGATGCTTGTCAACAAGGAGAAAACACGGTATAATTAAAAAAGATTATTATTGGTTTTTTACGGATCAAGCGGTTGGGAGGCTGTTATTTATGAATCTGAAACTGAAAAAAACGATCAGCACTGCATTGACGTTGATCATGTTGATTTCCTGTTTCAGCAGCGGGATACAGGCGTTCGCGGATTTGGAGCAGATCGTTTTTCTGGAAGCGGACGGTTCTGAGAGCCGGGTATACAACCCGACCGAGATCAACAGCGATACCTACGAGCTCGTGGGCGGCGAATACGGAACGAAGTGGTACACAACCGGCGCCTATGTATCGCCGAATATGGGAATTTACCCCACGATAGAACACGGGATTACCGTGCGGGGAGACGTGAGCCTGATCATCCGCGACAACCTCCACCTGAGCGTCAAGGGCGGCATTTACGTCACCGAGAACAGCACGCTGACCATTTACGGCCAGAGCAACGCCCCGCAGGGCGTTGGGCATTATTCCACCGGTGTGCTCAGCGCCGTGGCAACAGACGACGCGGCGGGCATCGGCGGCAAGGAGGGCGCCGTCGGCGGGCATATCGTGATCAACAGCGGCGTTGTGCAGGCCCACGGCGAAGACAGCGCGGGCATCGGCGGCGGCTATGACGAAGACAGCGGCTTTCAGTCCGTTACCATCAACGGCGGCGTCGTGAGCGCCAGTGGAGACGGCGGCGGTGCGGGCATCGGCGACGGCAAAAAGAACAAGAAAAGCGGCAACTCCGTGATCACCATCAACGGCGGCGATGTCCATGCGATCGGAAACGACGGGGGCGCCGGCATCGGCGGCGGAAGCTCCAGCGAATGCAAGGGCGCGTCCATTGTGATCAACGGCGGCGTCATCTTTGCGCAGGGCGGCGACGACGGTGCGGGCATCGGCGGCGGAGAGAACAGCCGCGATTGGCGATCCATTGCCATCAACGGCGGCGAGGTTGAAGCCATCGGCGGCGACGGGGGCGCCGGCATCGGCGGCGGAGAGAACCGCGGGAACGGCGTGATCCGGATCAGCGGCGGCACGGTTGTTGCCAAAGCGGGCGGATATGACGAAGACGCGGGTGAGTACGGCGCGGGCATCGGCGGCGGTGTAGAAGGCGACCAGGATAACGCGATCTGTATTTCCGGCGGCGACGTCAAGGCCTACGGCGGTATCGGCGGCGCGGGCATCGGCGGCGGCGCAGACGGCGACGGAAACGACGTGTATATTTCCGGCGGCAACGTGTTCGCGCAGGCTGGCGCGTGGGCCGATGGGATCGGCGGCGGCAGGTGTACCAAGGAAACGACGCCCTGGCAGCCCACGGTCGATATCCCCAAGTGCGGCTCGAAATATATCAGCGGCGGTATCGTGACCGCCAAAACAGATCCCGATCCGGCCGAAACCGAAAACGGCGCCGCTATCAGCTGCTGGAAGGATGATGAGGTCGTCATTTCCGGCGGCGCGGTATTCGCTTATTCCACCGGCATCGGCGCAGGCATCGGCTCCGGCAGAACGAAAGGCGCGGGCACCGGCACCATCAGGATATCCGACGCCTATGTTGTGGCGACCTCCGTTGACGGCGCGGGCATCGGTACCCAGGGCACATGGGAGGACAGCCACATCAAAAACGTCGGCGGCAACATAGAGATCAGCAACAGCTACGTCTTCGCCGCCTCCTCCAGAAAAGGCGCGGGCATCGGCGGCGGCAACGACGCGGACGGCGGCAAGGTTACGATCAAAAACAGCGTGGTCGACGCATTCGGCGGCAGCGTTGATTATAACTGGTATGTTGAACACGGTCCGGTCGATTCACGCGGCGAGACAATCCAATTGGAGGGTTCCGGCAGCGGCTTTGGGATCGAGTCTCCTGTTACCGGCATGGTCGCAAGCGCGATCCTCACCGCGCTCAGTCAGCTGGTTTACTCCGCCGATTACCGCGGCGCGGGCATCGGCGGCGGCGATGAAGGCGCTGGCGCCGACGTCACCATTGAGAACAGCACCGTTCTTGCCGTCGGCGGCGGCGACGAGGCGCACGCCTTCGGTCACGGTCATGATACCGACAGAACCAACGGTACGCTGCATCTCGGCGACGACCTGAAGGTTTCCTCGGGAAGCAGTGAGGAGACCATGGCCACTGTGCAAAAGGACGACAGAGTCAGCGCAGCCTGGAATACTTATTATGTAAAAGTTGAACCCTGCGCGCATGAAGGAGCGGCCTATGACGGAACGCCGGAAGGTCACTGTGTCAGCGCTTGCCCCTGCTGCGCCGCTTCCTATCACGAAAACGATCTTGCACCCCACACCTTCGGCGAAGATAAGGTCTGTACCGTCTGCGGTTGGCAGGGCGTAACCGTCACGTTTGCTCCCGGCGATTACGGCGGATCCGCTGAACCGGTCGTGGTCGGCAGGGGCCTGCGCTATACGCTTCCGGGCGCGATGTTTACCGAATGCGGGGAGCACGGATATATGCAGACCGGCTGGGCGACCGGCGGGGCGGTATACGCCTTCGGCGATCAGATCGCCGTAAACGCCGATACGACCCTGACCGCGGTCTATCAGATGGCGAACGACATTGTGATCGTGGATTCGGAAAACGGCTCCGCTTCGGCAAACGCCTCTTACGCCGTACCCGGCACAGCCGTTACGGTGACTGCCGCGCCCGACACGGGCTGCCGCCTGACGAAGATATGGATGCGGGCGAACGGAGAAACGGTTTATGTGCGGAATGAGACCGACGGAAAGGGACTGCCCCTGACGCATACGTTCACCATGCCGCAGAACGGCAACGTCGCGGTCTATACCACGTTCCGGAAAAACGAATATCGGATCCGTTCCGGCGATCCGGTCACGGTCCGGGTCAACGGAAGCGCTGCCGATACCGCGGTTTACGGAGATACGATCGAGGCCGGCGTTCCCGCTTCGGACGAAATCAAGGGGATCGTCTGGGCCGAAACCGACGCGAATGGAGAACCGACGGGCGAAAGACATGCGCTGGCGCTGAGCGCCGCCGGGAAAGCATCCTTTCCGCTGGACGTGTGCGGCGATATCCTGATCACCGCCAATACGGCGCACGAGCATGACGGCGTGGTCTTCTATCCCTGGGGCGACAGCGAGGCCGAGCGGAACTCGCTTCCGCAATACGGCTGCCATTACCTGACGCACGACGTCACACTCACCGGCGCTTACAGTCCGCGCGACGGTGAAACGCATCTTTGCCTGAACGGGCATTCGGTCCGGATCTCCGACAACTTCACGGACCAGGCCGTGATCGACGTTCGCGCAAGGCATCTCTTTATCCACGACCATGAAGACGCCGGCGTGATCGACGGCTGCGGAAAATGCAGACTGGTGAATCTCACCAACAGCCGCTTCACCCTTTACGGCGGAACGCTTACCGGCGGCAGCGCCTTGTCGGGCAGCGTGGTGAATATCACAGAGACGAATGGCTTTGAGCGCTTTTGTGGCTTTACCATGCACGGCGGCGTGATCACCGGCAATACCGGCAGCTCGAAGGGCGTTCTGAACGTCAACAGCGCGCCTTTTACCATCGACGGCGGCGCCATCGTCGGCAACACGGCGCCCGCAGCTGTGTATATTTCGGATCGCTGTACGCTTACGCTTTCCGGCGATCCCGTGATCAAAGACAATGTTCCGGAGGGGAACTCCTATACCTGCAATCTGATCGTCGGCAAAAAAGCGATCATTGAAATCAACGGCGCCCTTTCCCCGGACGCCCTGATCGGCGTTACCGCCAACGGCAGCCCGAACGCCGATTACCATATCCCCGTGACGGACGGACTGCCCGGAAGAGGAACGCTCGCCAATTTCTTCAGCGACGACAGGACCCGCGCGCTGGGGCTGTATGACGGCGAAGCCGCGGTCGGGTCCGCCGCGAAAGTCTGCTTTGATAAAAACGGCGGTTCGGGCTGCGATATGCCGGAGGAAACGGTCCCGGCCGGCGCGGATTATACGTTGCCGCCCTGTCTGTTCACCGCCCCTGCGGGAAAAGCCTTCGACGGATGGAAAATCGGAGTCTCCGACGCGGTCCGGCAGGCCGGCGAAACGATCTGCGTAACAGAAGACGTAACGTTTTACGCGGTGTGGAAGGAAGGCGGCGAACAGCCCGAGCCGGAGATACACCGTCACAGATGGGAGATCCTGCCCGGGGAGGGCGACCCCTCCGAAGCGACCGTGCGCTGCGTGAATACCACCCTGGGCGGCGACGCCCTTTGCAACGAAACGGAGCTGAAAACCGTAGAGCTGCAGACAGACGGTCAGTCCGGCGCAACCTATACGAAAGCGTACGACGGCAAGGCGGTCACCGCAGTTGCCTGCAAACAGAAGGCCTATATGTGGACCACCGCCTTCCCCGATGAAGACCTGATCCGCGTCAGTCCGGTCACCTATTACGACGAAACCGGCGCGAAGCTGGATACCGCCCCTGTCAACGTCGGCGTATACACCGCCAAAGCCACCGTCGAACCCGTCCGGGGGCAAGGCGATACCGTCGTCATGACGCAAACGATCCGCATCGTCAAAGGCGCGGCGCCCGCGATCACGGTAACAGGAAAGGAAAACCTTCCGCTGACCAACGCCGAACAGCCTTTGGTTGAGGCGACGGACGCGACGGGATACGGTCTGATCCGTTATCGGGTCAACGGCGGCGACTGGAGCTACCGTCTGCCTGAGGCGAAAGAATCGGGAGACTATACGATCGAGTGGTATTTCGAAAGCCCCTGTTACGAGAGCGTCAACAGCAAAGACGATCCGGCTGTCGTCACGGCCTCCATCTCTGAGCTGCACGAGCACAACGGCGTCCGGTTTACCCGCTGGACGGACACGGACAATCTGCCCACAAGCGGAAATTACTTCCTTGCCAACGACGTGGTATGGGCGAACGGTCCGTGGACCATTACAGGGGAATTGAACCTTTGTTTATTCGGTCATACCGTGACGTTCGGCAAGCGCGGTTATAACCCGGACACCAACATATTCGTAAACAGCGGCGGCAAGCTGAATCTTTACGGCGACGGCGGCGGCAGACTCGTCGGCGCGTCCGACATATCCGTCAACGTC
>CAMVBR010000084.1 GCA_947165755.1 uncultured Clostridia bacterium | reverse complement strand
ATTTTCGGTGAATTTATCGTAAACCTTGGCGAATGCATATCCATACGGCATAAGATGCTTTCCTTCTTCGTAAAATGTGGAGTTATTTTACCATATCAATTAATTTTTGTAAAGTAAAAGACTTGAAAAAAAAATGAATTGCGTATATACTAAAGTGAAAACAACATTAAAGGAGATACTCGTTGTGGATAAAGGCAAATATTACATTACAACAGCCATTGCGTATACTTCCAGAAAACCGCATATCGGCAATTCCTATGAGATCGTACTCGCCGATGCGATCGCAAGATTCAAACGTTTGCAGGGGTATGACGTGTTTTTCTGCACCGGTACGGACGAGCATGGGCAAAAAATTGAGAATTATGCGAACGACGCCGGCGTTACCCCAAAAGAGTACGTTGATAAAGTTTCAGGCGAAATCAGAGCGATCTGCGACCTTTTGAACACCACATACGATCACTTTATCCGCACCACGGATGATTATCATGAGAAAGCGGTTCAAAAGATCTTCAAAAAGCTTTATGATCAGGGAGATATTTACAAAGGCGCTTACGAAGGCAATTATTGCGTTCCCTGTGAAAGCTTTTTTACGGACTCTCAGCTTGTCAACGGGCGCTGCCCCGATTGCGGCCGCGAAGTGAAGTTTGCAAAAGAAGAAGCGTATTTCTTCAAGCTTTCCAAATATCAGAAGCGGCTGGAAGAATATATTGAGGCAAATCCCGATTTTATTTACCCCGAAAGCCGAAAAAAAGAAATGCTCAACAACTTTATACGTCCCGGTTTGCAGGATCTTTGCGTTTCAAGAACGTCTTTCAAGTGGGGCATTCCCGTTACGTTTGACGAAAAACACGTAATTTACGTTTGGATCGACGCGCTTTCCAACTATATCACCGCACTCGGTTACGATGTGGATCACCCTTCTGAAAAATACAAAAAGTATTGGCCGGCCGACGTGCACATCATAGGCAAGGATATCGTTCGTTTCCATACGATCTACTGGCCGATCATGCTGATGGCGCTCGGCGAGCCGCTTCCGAAACAGGTATACGGGCATCCCTGGCTGCTGTTCGGCTCCGATAAAATGAGCAAATCCAAGGGCAACGTGATCTATGCCGATGAGCTTGTGGCGCGTTTCGGAGTTGACGCGGTGCGTTACTATCTGCTCTCTGAAATGCCGCATGCAACAGACGGTTCCATCTCTTATGAAACCATGATCGAACGCTACAATTCCGATCTTGCGAACACCCTCGGCAATCTTGTAAATCGCACGGTTGCAATGGCGAACAAATACTTTGACGGTGTGCTTCCCTGCAATTCGGAAAGAACCGAGCTTGACGATGCCTTCGTTTCCGATATTCTCTCCGCCCTTCCCTCGATGGAAAAAAGCTTCAGCGAATTTAAGATCGCCGATGCGCTTGAGGCCGTGATCAACAGCGCAAAACGCAGCAATAAGTATATCGACGAAACCGCCCCCTGGGCGCTTGCGAAAAACGAAGCGGATAGAAACCGCCTTTCCACCGTTCTTTATAATCTGATTGAAGCGATTCGTATTATCGCCGTAGAGCTCACCCCCTTCATTCCCGATACCGCTGATAAGATATTCTCTCAGATCAATACGGATATCAAATCGTACGACAGCATTCTTTCCTTCGGCGCATATCCCCTCGGCACAAAAATGAATCTTCCCGAGCCTCTGTTCAATCGCATCGACGCGGCAAAAATGTTGGAAGACATCGAAGCGGAAATGAACCGCAAGGCTTTGGAAGCACAGCGCATGACAGAGATGGAAGGGATCGCAAAAATCGGGATCGACGATTTTGCCAAGGTGGATCTTCGGGTCGTTCAGATCACGGCGGCCGAGCGCGTCAAAAAAGCAAAAAAGCTGCTGAAGCTCACTGTAAACGACGGCCTTGCCGAACGTACTGTTGTTTCCGGTATCGCAAAATGTTATGATCCGGAAAATCTGGTGGGCAAAAAGGTGATCCTCGTATCCAATCTGAAGCCGGCGGTTTTGTGCGGGATCGAAAGCCAGGGCATGATCCTTGCCGCCGATTGCGGAGAAGACAACGTCAGATTGATATTTGCGGACGACGGCATTGACGTCGGCGCTAAGGTCAGATAATATGCTGCAGAATATTTTTGATTCACACGCGCATTACAACGATAATGCATTTGACGCGGACAGAGACAGACTTCTGTCCGCGCTTCCGTCTAAAGGGGTCGCATATATCGTCAACTGCGGAACAGACATAGAGACTTCCCTTGCCTCACGCACGCTTGCGGAAAAGTACGAATACGTTTACTTTGCGGCAGGCATCCACCCGGAGGATTGCGGCAACAAAAATATCGAAGACCTTGAACAGATCAAATCGCTGCTCTCACACAAAAAATGCGTTGCGATCGGCGAAATCGGATTGGATCATTATTGGCCTGAGCCGCCGAGAGAAACACAGCTGATTTTCTTTGAAGAACAGCTGAAACTGGCAGCGGAAACCAAAATGCCTGTGATCATTCACGACAGGGAAGCGCACGAGGCAACCATGGAACTGCTCAGAAAATACAGGCCGAAAGGTGTACTGCACTGTTTTTCGGGCAGCGTGGAAACGATGCGCGAAGCAGTAAAACTGGGACTGTATATCGGTTTGGGCGGTGCTGTTACTTTCAAAAACGCAAAAAAATCTGTTGCCGTCGCAAAAGAAGTTCCGCAAGACAAGCTGCTCTTGGAAACAGACTGTCCATATATGGCCCCGGTTCCATTCAGAGGAAATCGCAATGATTCCTCTATGATTTCCGCTACGGCAGAGGTAATCGCCTCCGTTCGGGAAACAGATCCTCAGAAGCTGATCGATCGTTGTACGCTTAACGCAAAAGCATTGTTTTTCGGCGTATAATTTTTTTCGGTATGCGCATACTGTCATCGGGTGATGACAAATGCGTAAACACAAAAAACGATCTGAAGAATTCATACACACAGATACTCGCCTTGCACCTGACTACCCTACTGCACTCAGCCCGGAGTTCGTGCCGATCCCCGAGGCGGAGCTGCCAATCTTTGATCCGGAAAACAGCAAAGACGTTTTCGATTTCATCCCCGAAATCAAGGGCGATAAATTCTCATAATGAAAAAACTGCGGTCCCGTTCGATCAGGATCGCAGGTTTTTTTATTGATAGTTTGCGCCGAAATACGACTCGATCCCTCTTGTTATACCAAAGGCAAGCCAATACTGCGTATTATCGTTCCCGAGGATCATACCCTCCACCGGATTTGTCATGAACCCTGTTTCCACAAGCACCGCAGGACATTCGTTCATTCTGGTTACGTAAAACGGATAGAATTTTATGGCTTTATCCACCTTAGGATAATTGGTGTCCGCAGGAGCGTATATATGTGTTTTGTATACGGTTGAAAGCTCACGATTGATCGCGTCGGCCAACGGCATGGAATACGGTCTGAAGTAGAAGGAATGCGTGCCTGCGTCCGTCTCGTTTTCCGTACCGTCGCAATGAATACTCACAAAGATATCCGGGTTGTATTTTCTAAGCAGTACGCAGCGCTCCTCCAGCGTGACGGGCGTATCCATCGTACGCGTCATGATCACGGTTGCGCCATTGCTTTCAAGCATTTCTTTTGCCTTAGCTGCGATCGCCAGGGTTACGATCTTTTCCGAAACACTGTTATCTGCAACTGCGGTACCTGTCATCGAAAGGCCGCCGTGCCCGGCGTCAAGCATGATCACCTTGCCCTGCAAAGCCCCGCTCAATCGTTTTTTACACGATACAACAAGCTGATTTGCTTCATTCCTGTAAATACGGAAGCCGTAAAACTGACCGGGCTTTTTCAGATATACGCGAAGGATCAGGTTATCATCTCCGGCAGAATACAACTCCGAATGGCTGAATACGGAATTTTCACCGTATTGAAGGACGGCGGAATTATAGAACTCGGTTGCGTGATAAAACTTTATCTCTATATACTCCGCATCAAAGGAAGAGATATTATACGAATACTGCGAATATCCATTCCAGTACTTCAAAGGTTTACATTTTACCGTGACCGGACTGAACCAATCGATATTGAATACGAGATCTGTGGAAGCGGCAGAAGAATCGTCCACATGGTCTGCAACGATACGATTATTCGGCATTCTGTATCCGTTTGCGATCAGCTCACAGTTTACGCCGTATACCGTAAGGCCGGACCCCAGCTTATAACGAAGGAATCCCGCGTCGGATATCTCCATTCCGGTAACGTAATCTATCATGCCGGCAGTCAGAGTGGAATTATCCGCGTGGTAGGTATCCTTCTCACCGATCGCGCCAATCGTTTCCGTTTCATCATTGATGATCCTACACAGCAATGCCGTTCCGAGACCGTTATCATGATATGGCGTTACCCGATCGGAATAGGCGTATCTGTTCATATGCTCTTCCGATACGTCGTGAAGATCGGAATAATAGCCGATAATATTATTGAAGATGCCCGTATTATCGTTTTTCATAACTGTAACGGATGCGGCGGATACGGTTTCGCTGCTGTCGCCGGCCGCAGCCGTTATGCTGATCCTGCCGAGATCCACGTCGGCGTTTCCGTTCACGTTGAATTTGATGCCGCAGGAAAAAACACTGTAACCGGCGGGAATCTCTTTTTTATCAGCCGAAGCGGTTTTTGCCATCTGGTACGTATTGCCGTTCACGGCACACTGCACGTAAGCATCGGACAAACAAACCGCCGAAACAGTTACGGTTTCATTGCTCAAAACAGAAAGATCTGCAGTCGGCGTAAAGGAATAGATAATTCGGGTATTGCCGTAGATGCGATACGTAAGACTTTTTCCGCAGCTGAAGAAACGAAACGTATTGCCGCCGGCCCCTAAAGAGGCTCTGAAGGTGAACGTGGGCGCATTGCTGATCACAACGCCGTTGCAGAGCGTTTTGTGGCCCGCCGCAGCCTTTCCGGTAAATACAACCGTGTTGGATCGGTCGTCGATCTGTATTGATTCAACCGCAAGCTCACTGTATTCGCCGTCGTAAAACAGGTACGACAACCGAAGCGACGATGAATTTTTATTCTTTTTCAACGCGGTCGTATTATAAAATACGCTGCCGTGGATATTTTCGCAATCCCAAAGAAAACGAACCTGATCGCAGATCTCCACATAGTTATTCCACTGTGATTGATTTGTGCAAACAAGATCGTTTCGGTGTTTGCAATAAAACGTAATATCCGTATACGTGGCAGCAAGCGCATTCCAGTAACTTAAAACAGAACCGAAGGGCATTGCGGGATCCGTCATGGAGCCGCCTTCAACAACGGCAAATTCAAGGCAACCCGATTGCAATACGCCTGTTATTTGCTCCGTTGCCCCCATCACGGCTGTTTTTGCGGGGATCTCTATTCCAACGCAAACGGCGTTTCCGAAAATGTTTTTGATATTATCGGAAACATAAGTGACGCAGTTTTTTACCGTGCCGGCGTCAAAAATGGTTTCAGACGAAAGCACAACGGCATTGAACGGATAATTTGAGAGATAATACTGAATCCGATCGAAGGAAAGCGCCCCGTCATGATACAGCATACCGTCGTTTATAACAAGCACCTTGGTATAACCCGCCGAATCGCTGTAATTCATACATTCCCGCAGCACGTCAACCTTGTTGCCGTATGCGTCTGTAAAGTTTTCATATTTGCCTGCAAGATCGGGAACGATAAATATCGTATCCGCAAGAAAATTTTTATAATAATTGAAATCGTATATGATTTCAGAAACAAGATCCCCATAGGAACCGGATGAAGGATCCGCAGAAAGCTCAGTTGAAAGATCGAGAGTAACGGCATGAACATTTTCCGGCATTTCGGCGTCGATCTGCGCAACGGAAATGCTGTCGGCTGCGGAATTCCTCTGATCCTGTGAAAACCCGGTATCGATTTTATTCAGAAAGCGACTGATCGTATATGTAATATTTTCGGGCAAACCGTCTGCATAGTAAAGGCCTGCGGTTATTACGAGCGCAGATAACAGAAGAAACACTGCGATCAGGGGAATGAGAATCTTTTTTTTCATAAAAACGGGATCCTTATGACTCACTGTCGGATTTTTTGATCTCGGATACGGAAGCTTTTGCTTCTACCCTATCATAATATTCTTTGAAGCGAACGGTGTATCTTACAAGTCGTTCGCAATTTTTGCAAAAGAAAAAAGCTGAAAATGCCTGATTGATATTTTTCCAATCGCTCATACGCGTCATCTGTTCGCCGCAGCTCTCACATTTGCACTTCAGCTTATCACGGTCGATTTTCGGATTGTTGATATTTGTGATATACGCTGCCTTAAAAAGCAGCTTCTGATAAAATGCCGCGTCGCAGATTACAGCAGTGTTAAGCAGATGTTCACGATTGAAACACTTCTTAAGGCACCTGAGGCCGAGAAGGCTGTCCTCCAAAGCGCGGTGGAACTGACAGTCGGATACGTCGATCCCCATTTCAATTGCCGCGTTCACAAGGCTGATTTGCTGATTGGACGCGCTCACAATAAACTCCTGACAATATTTTTGCAGATCAAGGTATTCCGTTAAAAAAGGGATACCCGTCAAATGACAAAACATTGCGTAATTATCGTATAGCACCCGTATATCGGAATTGCCCCAAGACATGAAGATACAGTTTCTGCCGCCGATCCATTTTGTAAAATCCGATACCGCGCGCTGAAAGCTGATTCCGGAAGTCATATCCTCGTTTGTGATATGCGTAAGATTTTTTACGCGTCCGCTCAGTTTTTTAATCAACTGCGAGCGTATAATCACTGAAAACGTATCGATCACTTCCAGATCCTCGTTCACTAAAACCGCGCCGATTTCAAGGATCTCGTTCACAAAGCATTTTCTGTATTTATTATACGAGTTGTTCCATTCGAGATCCATGATCACGTAAAACATACAGATTCTCCTAAAATAAAATATGCTATATTTTATCATAGAGAAAAAACTATTTCAATAAAGAAATAAAAAAAGAGATAATATTCACTCGTATTTTAACGAAGAAGCCTGAAATTTTTCTCAAATATGTATTGAAAACAACCTTTTTATTTGATAAAATGAAAATACAACAGAAAGGAGTTGTTTCCATGAAAACAAAAAATTTCAAAGCGTATATCGCTGAGTTTATCGGCACTTGCGTGCTCGTCGTCTTCGGTTGCGGCACGGCTATTGCGGTAAACTGCTCCACAGACAATATTGCCGCTTACCTTACCACCGCCGTTGCTTTCGGTCTAGTGATCGTTGCAATGGCATATTCCATCGGCAATATTTCCGGCTGCCACATCAACCCCGCAGTTTCACTTGCTATGCTCATCAACAAAAAGATCGGCGTTTACGACTTTGTCTGCTATGTTGTTTCGCAGATCCTCGGCGCGATTGCCGGCGCAGGCATTCTCCGTATTTTCTTTGATCCTGCTGATTCCGGCTTCGGAACAAACGGTATTTATGATGAGAGCATCGTAAAAACGCTTCTTATCGAATGCCTGCTTACGTTTGTATTTGTACTTGCGATCCTCGGCGTTACGTCAAAGGTAAAAAATGCGCAGGTTGCCGGTCTTGTGATCGGCCTCACGCTGATTCTCGTTCACATTCTGGGCATCTATTTTACGGGAACGTCTGTGAACCCCGCAAGAAGCATCGGCCCCGCGATCTTCAAAATGGGCGACGCGATCAAAAACGTATGGCTGTTCATCGTAGGCCCGCTTGCAGGCTCAGCAATCGCAGGTTTTGTTTGGAAAGCCATCGGCAACAAAGACTGATTTTCTCTTCTTCAGCCCGGAGAACCGGGCTGTTTTTTTATTTATCTATTTACTTTTTTGTTTTCTTGTGGTATGATTCAATCAATCCAACGTGAAAGGAGAACATAATTCATGAAATATGTATGTGACGTCTGCGGTTGGGAATACGACGAAGCGCTCGGCGATCCCGATAACGGCATTGAACCCGGAACAAAGTTTGAAGATCTTCCCGACGACTTTGTTTGCCCGGTTTGCGGTGTTGACAAAGAAAGCTTTTCTAAAAAAGACTAACAAGAAAAACCGGCGTCAA
>CAMVBR010000083.1 GCA_947165755.1 uncultured Clostridia bacterium | reverse complement strand
TTCGCAGTACTCCTCCATCACGGCCCTTGCCCAGGGCAGGCGGCGCAGCGTGCCGAATTCCGCGGCGCGGGCAAACGCGGCCTCGGTATATGTACCCTCGGGCAGCAGGAAATACGTTCCGTTTTTCCGGTCGGCGTAAAGCGCGGCCCCCGGCAGGCAGCGGGCTGCCGCTTCGGCGGCAGGGCGGCTTTCGCACTGCAGCACGGGCGTTTCTTTTTTCAGCCGCAGCCTTGGGGTTTTTGCGTTCGGCAGGCTCGTAAAGCACAGCCGCACCCCGTCCGGCAGCTTGCCGGCCTCAATGAGCAGCCGCCCCGAAAGGCTCACGTTCACCCCCTGCTCTCTGAGCATGCCCACAAGGCTCCACAGGGCGCGGCGGGTCTCCGCGTCAGCCCAGTCCATGGCCTCGAAGGTCAGGCCGAGGCGGTCCATCTCGGCGGCGCACAGCTCCACCTCCACACGGTAATCGTTTACGGGATTGATTTTCATAAGAGATCTCCGTTTCAGTCATAATTCAGCGTTTCCGTTTACTATTGTATTCGGGACGCGCTTCTTTCGCAATGCAAAAAATAAGGAAAGACGCGGTATATTTTCCGCCTGCGCTATGAAACAAAAAACACAGTCCCCCAAGGGGCATCCGTCCGAATCGCTGCGCCAGCGCCGGGAACGCGCGCTGAACCGGCAGCAGCGGCGGCGGGAACAACAGAAAAAAGGCGCGTCCGGCGAGCGCGACGCCGTTTTTGCGCGGCGGCTGAAAAAAGCGCCGTCCCGCAAGGCCCCCGTTACGCTGCGCACCCGGGGCTACTATCGGTTTACCCGCGATTTTCCGGGCAGCGTGGACGAAGCCGGGTTCCGCGAGAACCGGCAAAGCAAAAAACGGGCTGCGGTGAAGGGCGTCGTTTGGGCGCTGGCGCTGCTGGCCGTGTTCTGCGCCTCGTTTACTCTCGCCAAAACCGCGTGGCTGGTTTCAAACGTGCCCCCGGCGGCATCCGAACCCGCCGCGCCTGTCGACAGCCGCGCCGAAGGCTTCCGCGCCCTGCATTTTTCGCGGGAATCGCTGGAGGAGGCCACCGCCGGGAGCGTGATCGACCGGCTGGAGGCGGCCGACGCCGCCGTGGCGGTGCTGGAGGTCAAGGACGAATACGGCTACGGCTACGTTTACGCCGAGCTCATCAAAGCGCTGGAGGCGCGGGGCTTCGGCACGGCGGCCTATATCAGCTGCTTCAAGGATTCTTTCCACACGTGGGATAACGCCGCTCTTTCGGTGCGCGGCGGGGCGGACGGCGCCCCCTGGACGGACAACGCCGGGGCGGGCTGGCTGAACCCCTTTGCCCCCGAGGCGCGGGCGCTGCTGCTGGAGAGCATTCGGGGCGCCGCCGACGAGGGGTTTGATTATATCCTGCTCGATAACGTCTGCTTCCCCGCCGATTCCGGCAGCGCCACCGCTTTTTACCCGGGCGAGGACGAATACCCTGGCACCCGCAATCAGGTGCTCACCGCTTTCGTCAGCGACGCCGTCACCGCGGCGGGCCGCGCCGGCACGATTTTGCTCACGCGCATCTCCGCCTTCGATCCCGCGGCAGCGGCGGACCGCGCTCCTGCCTACGGCGATCTGCTGCATACCGCGGCAGGCATATTGGCGGTGGATGCAAGGCTTTCGCTCCAGCCGAAAAATCTTACCGTGGGCGGCGAGACCTTTGCCGACCCGGCGGATCTGCCTTACGCCTTTACGCTGGCGGCAGGGGAGTTCGCCGTGAACAACGCCGAAAACGGCCGCGTACTGCTGTGTTTGGAAAGCGGCGATACGGCCGAGGAGGCCCTGAAGGCCGCCCGGTACGCCGGCGCGGCGGGATGGATCCTGTGGTGAACCCTTTGTTAAAAAAAGATTGATTTCCCTTTCTTTTTATACTATAATATTATTTCAGATCATGAAAGGATTCAAAGAAATGAGAAAAATGCCATACGCTATCATTTTTATCGTTCTGTTTGCGATTCTTGTATTCGCCGGCTGCAAGGCCCTCTCCGGCGATAAAAACACCACCGAACCGGAAGAGACCGCCGAGATCACCACAGCGGAGCCCGCCGAGACCAACCCGCTGGATCCGATCCTCAACGGCATCGAGGACCTGACGAACGAGAACGGCGAAACGCTGTTCTCCTCCGACGACGTTTCCTCTTTGTATGAAGAGCTCTCTTCTCTTGCCAATGAAGAGAGCGCGTCGGCCGCGCAGGCCGAAACCACGCAGCCCGCCGCGCCCACGAGCGAGCCCGCGAGCACGCCTGCCGATACCACCGCGGCCCCCACGCCCGACGAAACCACCACGGCAGCCATTGCTCCCGAAACCACCACGGCGGCGTCGCCCACCTCCAACGAATACGATATTCTGCGCAGCGGCCATTTCTATTTGGACGGCAGCATGTATTCCGAAGGCAAGAACAACCCCGTTACGCTGGCCATCAGCGACGACGTGGTGTATATGCAGGCCACCATGGACGGTATGACCATGGGGCTTCTGCGCGCCAATAAAAAGACCTATATGCTCAATCCTCCCACCAAAACCTACTGCGAGTTCGGTTCCGTATTTTCGGGCGTGCTGCAAAAGGCGGGCCTGATGAGCGAGGAAGAGATCAAGGATTTCATCGATTCCATGGGCTTTTCCACCATGCAGGATCTGGATCAGGCCGACAGCGTCACCACCGGCACCGTAGGCTCCACGTCCTGCGACGTGTACATCTTCAATAAAGACGACGGCACCAAGACCCGCGTGTACCTGAACGGCGATCACCTTGCGGCCTTCGAGGTGGTGGGCACGGACGGCGCCGTTGTCTCGGCCACCTATATCACCACCCTTACTTCCGAAATTCCCCCGCTCCCACCCAAGGATTATACAAAGCAGAGCGCGGTGAGCTTTATTATGAGCATGGAAGAAATGATGGGAGATTAAGAGGAACGGTATCAAAATGAAGAAAACGTTTACGCGGTGCGCAGCCGCTATGGCGGTCCTGCTGGCGCTCCTTGCCCTTGCGGGATGCCTGAAGTTTGAAAATACGCTGGATCTATCCAAGCCCCTCACCACGGCGGCGAATGCGGATGATCAGTCCACCGCCGGGAGCGATACGCCTTCGCTTCCCGTGCCGGGGGAATCGCAGACGAGTGAAACCACGCTGCCTTCGGAGCAGCCCGATTCCACCGAGGCAAACGAAACCGGCACCACCGCCCCCGCCGATGAAAACACCACGGCGGCGCCCGCCCCCGGAGAATCGACAACCGCGGCCCAGAGCCTTGCCCAGTACGTAAAGAGCCTCGGCGCCACCGACTACGACGTACTGCGCAGCAACGATTGCTATATCAAGGCCGATCTCATCAGCGGTAACGAGATCACCCCCACCGATCTTGCCATCGGGCAGGATAAGGTATATATCCTCTCCGATATGGACGGTATGGAGATCGGGCTTTACGTGGAGGGCAAGAAGACCTATATCTACCTGCCGAAGAATCAGGCGTATCTCAAGCTGAGCGGCACCGTGGCAAAGCTCATCGGCATGGATCCCAATGAGTTCACCTCCATGGTGAGCGATATGGGTTTCGATTCCCTGCCCCTGCTCTCCGATGCCGTCGGCATGCAGGACGGCGCCTATCAGGGCACGGCCTGCAAGGTGTTTACGCTGGTGAATAAAGAAGAGACCCTGCACGTGTATATGAACGGCAAACGGCTGCTGGCCATCGATTACCTCGGTGAAACCGGCGGCGTGGAATCCACCATGCGCTTTTACTCCGTTACCGCCGGGTTCCCCGCCATGCCGCCCAGCGGATTCAAGGAGATCGGGTATGTGGAATTTGCCAAAATCGTGATGGACGGGATGGAATGATTTGAAAACCGCGATCGTCACCGGGGGCGCCACGGGCATCGGCGCGGCAACGGTCAAAGCGCTGTGCAGGCAGGGCTATTCCGTTGCGATCGTATACAATACTTCGGAGGAAAGCGCATTGACGCTTTCCTCCGGGCTCATTTCCGAGGGGTTCGACGCCTTCCCCGTAAAGGCCGACGTGCGCCGCCCCGACGAGGTGAACGACGCCGTAAACCGGGTGTTCCGGCTCAACCGCCGCATCGACGTGCTGGTGAACAACGCGGGGCTTTCCCTCTCCAAGCTCACGCAGGACGTTACGGACGAGGAGTGGGCGAACGTGCTGGGCGTGAATCTTTCGGGCGCGTTTTATTTCTGCCGCGCCGTGCTGCCCCATATGCTCCGGGCGCAGGCGGGGAGCATCGTGAATATCGCCTCCATGTGGGGGCAGGTGGGCGCTTCCATGGAGGCGGCCTATTCCGCCGCCAAGGCGGGCGTGATCGGCCTTACGAGGGCGCTGGCCAAAGAGACCGCCCTGTCGGGGATCACGGTCAACTGCGTCGCCCCCGGGGCCGTGGATACCGCCATGATGGCGTCTTTTTCCGAGGCGGACGTGCAGGCCCTGTGCGAGGAGATCCCCGCGGGCCGATTGGGCACGCCCGAAGAGGTGGCTGCGGCCGTAACGTTTTTCACCGCCGAGGAAAAAGGCTATATCACCGGGCAGGTGCTCGGCGTGAACGGCGGATTTGTGGTGTGATTATTCATTTTTATTCGGTCGGGCGCGATTTTTTTCATTTTATGCTTGACAACCGGCATAAAAAGGGGTATAAATAAAAGCAAGATTTGTGAAATTCAAAGGAAATAAAAAATCAATGAATTTTATTAATAACAATCATTCCTACATCTACTACTTTACGCGCTGAGCGACGGACGTTTCCCTTATGCAACAGTAAGGAATCAACACCCGCCGCCTACTTTGCGTTGTTTGGCAGCGGATGTTTTTTTATACGAATTTTAATTTCAGGAGGAAACACAAATGAAAAAGCACATGAAAGTTCTCAGTCTCATCGTTGCCATCTGCATGGCGGTTTGCGTATTCGCGGCCTGCAGCGGCAGCAAAACCCCCGAGGCTCCCACCGGGGAAGATCAGGCCGCCTTCAAGGTGGGCATCTGCCAGCTGGTGCAGCACGACGCGCTCGACGCCGCCACCAAGGGCTTTCAGGAAAAGCTCACCGAGCTGATGACCGCCGCGGGCAAAACCGTGACCTTCGATTATCAGAACGCCTCGGGCGAGAGCGCCAACTGCGCCACCATCATCAACCAGTTCGTGGCCGATAAGGCCGATCTGATCCTTGCGAACGCCACGCCCGCCCTGCAGGCTGCCGCCACCGCAACGGTTTCCAGCAAGATCCCCGTGGTGGCCGTGGCCATCACCGACTTCGGCGACGCGCTGGATATCGAAATGGAAGCCACCGGCGTTACCGGCATCAACGTGACCGGCGCCAGCGACTACGTCTCCTCCGAGCTGCAGGCCGCCCAGCTTTTGGACCTGTTCCCCGATACCAAAACCGTGGGCTGCATCTACTGCTCCGCCGAGGCCAACTCCCTGTTCCAGGTGGAGGGCATGAAGGCCGCGCTCGCCGCAAAGAACGTGGCGTGCAATTTCTATTCCTTTGCCGATACCAACGACGTGCAGGCCGTCACCAAGAAGGCTGCCGAGGAATCCGACGTGATCTTCATCCCCACCGATAACACCGCCGCCTCCAACGGCGCCATCATCGCCGACGTGTGCGCCGCCGCCGAAACCCCCATCATCGCGGGCGAAGTGGGCATCTTCAGCAATACAAACGCCGTGGCCACCCTGTCGCTGAGCTACTATCAGAACGGCGCCGCCGCCGCCCAGCAGGCGTTCGATATCCTTGTAAACGGCAAAAACCCCGCCGAGATCAACATTTCTCAGGCGCAGAGCGAGGATCTGGTGTATTACTACAACGCCGATATGGCCGCGAAATATAACGTAACGATCCCCGAAAACTACGAGGCTTACACGGCCGAATAAAGGATCGTTATTATGGGCTCATTCTTGAACGCTCTGCCCGGCGCGATCGGGCAGGGCCTGATCTGGGGCATTATGGCGGTGGGCGTGTATATCACCTTCCGCGTGCTTGATTTTGCCGATCTCACCGTGGACGGCACCCTTGCCACCGGCGGCGCCGTGCTGGTGGTCACCATGTATGCCGGCGTCAACGTGTATCTCGCGCTGCTCATCGCCTTTTTGGCCGGGTGCGTCACCGGGCTGGTAACGGGCCTGCTGCATACCCGGTTCGGCATACCGCCGATATTGGCGGGCATATTGACGCAGCTCGCGCTTTACAGCGTGAACCTGCGTATATTGGGCAAATCCAACCAGCCGCTGTCGGTGTATAAATACCATCTGATCGCCAGCATGACGAGCATCGGCAAGGCCATCGCCGTGGTGGCCGTGATCGCGGCGTGCCTCATCGGCGTCCTCTATTGGTTCTTTGGCACCGAGCTCGGTGCGTCCATCCGCGCCACCGGCTGCAACATGAGCATGGCGAAGGCCAACGGCATCAATACCAACCGCACCAAGATCATGGCGCTGGTGCTCTCCAACGGCATCGTGGCGCTCGCGGGCGGGCTGCTCACCCAGTATCAGGGCTTTGCGGATATCAACATGGGGCGCGGCGCCATCGTGATCGGCCTTGCGGCCGTGATCATCGGCGAGGTGATCTTCGGCAAGATCTTCCGCAATTTCGCGCTGCGGCTCGTAAGCGTCGTCATCGGCGGCATTCTCTACTATATCGTGATGCAGTTCGTGATCAGCCTCGGCCTGAATACCGACGATCTGAAGCTGCTCACCGCGGCCATCGTGGCGCTGTTTTTGGGCATCCCCTACATCCGGGGCCGCTGGGCCGAAACGCACGTAAAAACGAAGGGGGCGGCCGGGCATGCTTGAGATCAGGGGCGTATCGAAAACCTTCAACGCCAAAACCATCAATGAGAAAAAGGCGCTGGAAAACATCAACCTCACGCTGAACGAGGGCGATTTCGTCACCGTCATCGGCGGCAACGGCGCGGGCAAATCCACGCTGCTGAATATGATCGCCGGTGTGTACCCGGTAGATTGCGGCAGCATCGTGATCGACGGCAAAGACGTCACCCGGCTTTCGGAGCACCGCCGCGCCAAATTCATCGGGCGTGTGTTCCAGGACCCGCGCACCGGCACCGCCGCCGATATGCAGATCGATGAAAACCTTGCCATCGCCGCAAGGCGGGGCCTCTCCAAATCCCTGCGTCCGGGCGTCACCCGCGCCGAGCGGGAGCGCTACAAGGAGCTGCTGGGGCAGCTCGATCTGGGGCTGGAAACCCGCCTCACCTCAAAGGTAGGCCTGCTTTCGGGCGGGCAGCGGCAGGCCGTCACGCTGCTGATGGCCACCCTCAAAAAGCCGAAGCTGCTGCTGCTCGACGAGCACACTGCCGCGCTGGACCCCAAAACCGCCAAAAAGGTGCTGGAGCTCACCCGGCAGATCGTGGAGCGGGACGGCCTGACCACCGTGATGATCACCCACAACATGAAGGACGCCATCGCCATCGGCAACCGGCTCATCATGATGAACGAGGGCAAGATCATTTACGACGTTTCGGGCGACGAAAAGAAAGCCCTGAAAACCGCCGATCTGCTCGAAAAGTTCAAAACCAACGCCGGCGAGGAGCTGGATAACGACCGCATGCTGCTGTCGTAACAAGAAGCTATATAATATAATGAAAAGCAGTGCCGAGAGACACTGCTTTTTTCAGTGGAGTTCAAATTTCAGTTTATCGAGCAGTTCGCAACCGGTAGCACGGCTGACCCCAGCCGTTTCGGGCGAAGGTGTGGTCCGGCGGGCGTATGCACCGACGGACCCGCCGCACGTCCGACGAAAACCTTCCTATTTCAATGTTTTTGGGCTTTCGTTGCACGCCGCCGGGTCCCCGCTCCATTACATTTCGGGGGACCGCGTCGCCGCACAAAACGGCTGGGGTCAGCCGTGCTACCAGTCAAACACCCCGACAAACTGCAATTTTCCGTTCCGCTGCAACAAAAAACGCCGCGCTTATTGCGCGGCGGCCCACTGTTTCCATATTTCCGGCTGATAGCCCACGGCGGCCTGTTTGCCGTTTCTTACGATGGGCTGCCTGAGCACGCTTTGGTTCTCCAGCAGTTTATCGAGCTTCTGCTCGGGCACAAGG
>CAMVBR010000082.1 GCA_947165755.1 uncultured Clostridia bacterium | reverse complement strand
TTCGCTGGTCACTGGCCACTGGTCACTGGTCACTTGCTCAGCGATAAACTGAAATTTGAAAGGATTTCCTATGCTTCGCACCCGCCTCCGCCCCATGCTCATGCTGATCTGCTCCATGGTGATCTTCGGCACCGTGGGGATCTTTCGCGCCTGGATCCCGCTGCCGTCGGGCTTGCTGGCGTTTTCAAGGGGCGTGATCGGCGCGGCGGTGCTCTCGGTTCCGGCGATTTTGCAAAGAAAAAAAACAGACGGGGCGAGCGTAAAAAAACGCCTGCCGCTGCTGCTGATTTCGGGCGCCATGATCGGCGTGAACTGGATATTGCTGTTTGAGGCCTACCGGTACACCTCCGTTTCCACGGCAACGCTCTGCTACTACATGGCGCCGGTATTCGTGATCGCAGCCTCTCCCCTTGTGCTGCGCGAAAAGCTGACCGCCAAAAAGACAGTGTGCTTGCTGTGCGCCGTAGCGGGAATGCTGCCGGTTTCGGGCGTGCTCGGCGAAAGCGAAAGCAGGCCCTCGGTAAAAGGGGTGCTTTTCGGCCTCGGCGCGGCGGCGTTATACGCCGGGGTGATACTGATCAACAAACGCCTCACCGACGTGCCCGCCACGGTGCGAACACCGGTGCAGATCGGCGCGGCGGCGCTGGCCGCCCTGCCCTACGTGCTGCTCACCGACGGCATGGAGTATTCCGTATTAGACGCGAAGGGGCTGCTGCTGCTCCTTTTCATGGGCGCGGTGCACACGGGGGCGGCGTATCTGCTGTATTTCGCGGCGATCCCGCACCTGAGCGCACAGACGGCAGCCATTTTCAGCTACGTAGACCCGGTAACGGCGCTGCTGCTCTCGGCGGTATTGCTGCATGAAAAAATCGGCTTCTACGGCCTGATCGGGGCGGCGCTGATCCTCGGCGCGGCGCTCTTGAGCGAGCTTGAAATAAATTTCAAAAAAAATAAAAAAAAGACTTGACAAACCCTTAGCCGCGTGGTAATATATACGAGCACTCAGGGAAAAACCTTGAACGCAGTCGGTGTCTATTACATTGAGGTTCCACCCGTTCCCATCCCGAACACGGTAGTTAAGCTCAACTGTGCCGAAAATACTTGGCGGGCAGCTGCCTGGGAAGATAGGTCGTCGCCGACACTGAAAACCATCTCTCACGAGATGGTTTTTTTCTTTTTCAATTTCCGACTACCGACTACTCACTGACTTCTGACTACTGACTACTGACGTCTGACTACTGATTTTCTCTTGCAAATACCCCGATAATATGCTATGCTTTTGCCATGAACACAAAAACAAAACTTTCTTCCGATCCCGCGCGCAGCCTGCTGCCGGACGTGGTAAAGCTCGCCTGGCCCACCATGCTGGAGCAGCTTCTGTTCACCGCGGTGCAGTACATCGATACGTTCATGGTCAGCTCCTTGGGAACGCTGGCCACCGCCGCCGTGGGGTGCACCACCACGGTAAACTGGCTCATCGGCAGCGCGGTCAGCGCGCTGGGGGTGGGCTTTTTGGCGTATATCTCGCAGGCGCTCGGCGCGGGAGACGTGCCCCGGGCAAAGAAGGCAGCCGCGCAGAGCGTGCTGGTGATGCTGATCGTGGGGGCGCTGACCACTGCGCTCACCCTCTCCCTTTCCGGTGTGATCCCAAAGTGGATGCAGGCGGACGAGGCCATCCGCGAGACGGCCTCCACCTACTTTTTTATTTTGTATCTGCCAATGTTCTTCCGCACGGCGCAGATCATTTTCGGCACCGTGCTGCGGGCCGCCGGCGATACCCGCACGCCCATGCGGGTGAGCATTTTGGTGAATCTCGTCAACGTGGCGGGTAATTTCCTGCTGATCTACCCCACCCGCACGGCTTCGCTGTTTGGGGGGAGCATCACCATCCCCGGCGCGGGGCTTGGCGTGATCGGCGCGGCTGCTGCCAGCGCGGCGGCCTTCGTTGTGGGCGGTATTCTGATCACGGCCGCCTTTTTGCGCCACCCCGAGGTCTCTCCCCGGGGCGAGAGCCTGCGCCCGCAAAAGGAAGTGCTTTCGGCCTGCATGAGGATCGCGCTGCCGAACATGGCGCAGCGCTTCTGCACCTCCCTCGGCTACGTGGTATTCGCCTCGTGCATCAACTCTTTGGGGCAGATCGCCACCGCCGCCCACACCATAGCGAACACGGTGGAATCCGCCTTTTACGTGCCCGGCTACGGGATGCAGACCGCCGCCGCCACGCTCACCGGCAACGCCATAGGCGCAAACGACCGCAAGCGCATCCCCGCCCTCTCAAAGGTGATCCTTGCGCTGGAGATCGGCATGATGATCGTTTCGGGCGGGCTGCTGTTCGCCTTCGCGCCGTCGCTGGTGCGCATCTTTTCCAAAGACGAAGAGGTGATCCGGCTGGGCTCCACCGTGCTGCGCATGGTGGCCCTCAGCGAGCCCTTTTACGGGGTTTCCATCGTAACCGAGGGCATGCTGCAGGGCGCGGGCAAAACCGGCGTGCCCTTCATATTCAACGTGCTTTGCATGTGGGGCGTGCGCATCGGCGGCACCTTTATCTGCACCCGCCTGCTCGACATGGGCCTCGTTTCGGCCTGGGCCTGCATGATCGCAAACAACATGGCGCTGCTGGTGTGCTTCCGTGTTTATTTCCGCCGCTGCGGCATACTGCCAGATAAGAGAACCGAAAGGAACAAGGTATGATGCGAAAAACCAAAGAAAACGCGGGCGCGGACGAGCGTACCCCGTCCGTTCCCCAGTATTTTTCATGGATCAACAACACCAACGAGGGCTCCACCGAGGCCCAAACGCTGGTGAATCTGGATTTTTTCCGTTATCTCAAAGAGACCTACGGCATGCAGATCCGCATTTACGCCTGGGACGCGGGCAACTTTGACGGCGCAGCCGAGGGCTACGGCGATCTTCGGGGCGAAAAATTCCGCAGCCAGTACCCCGAGGGCTACCGCAACGTGGTGGCCGCCGCCGAAAAGATCGGCATACGCATGGGGCTCTGGGGCAGCCCGGACGGCTTCGGAGACACACCGGAAACGGAGAAGGAGCGCTTTGACTTTTTCGTGCACCTCTGCAAGGATTATCACTTCGCCCTGTTCAAGCTGGACGGCGTTTGCGGCCGCCTGCGCCCCGAAAAGGCGGCGCTGTTTGCCGATATGCTGAAGGAATGCCGCAAGTATTCGCCCGACCTGATCGTGCTCAACCACCGGCTCGAGCTCTACGAGGCGGAGCCCTACGTGACCACCTACCTGTGGAACGGCGTAGAGACCTACGTGGACGTGCACTCGATGAACGACGTGACGTGCATGCACTCCCGGGCTTTTATATTCCATCGCGGGCATACCGACGGATTGGACCGGCTTGCCGAGGACCACGGCGTGTGCATCTCCTCCTCCAACGCCTATTTTGAGGACGACCTCATCTATCAGGCCTTCGGGCGTTCGCTGATTCTGGCCCCCGAAATATACGGCAACCCCTGGTTTTTGCGCGATAACGAGCTGGCAAAGCTGGCGCGGGTATATAACCTGCACCGCGCCAACGCGCCGATACTCACCGAAGGCATGCTGCTGCCCGCCGAAATGGGCTGCAGCGCCGTTTCGCGCGGGACGAATGAAAAACGGTATATCTGCACCGGCAACGATACGTGGGAGACGAAAGAGATCAGGTTCACGGTGGATGAGCGCATCGGCATTGCCGCGCCCGGGGTTTACGACGTGAATCTGCGCCACCCATACGAGGCGCATCTGGGCGTGTTCCGGTTCGGGGATGCCGTTGCCGTGCCGCTGCTCCCCTTCCGCGCTTCTCTCATCGAAGTGAGCGCCCCCGCCCTTGCCGACCCGGTGCTCACGAACTGCCGCTACGAAACGGTAAAGGAGGATAAAACCGGCGCGCCCACCGAAGTGAAATATCTTTACGCCCCCGGCGGCGGGGTAAATCTGCGGGTAAACGGCGAAGAGACCCCCTTCGCACAGATCGGGGCCATCGACGGCGAGGAGCCCTGCCCCGCGCTTTTGGGAACGCTGAAAGAGACCGAGGCAAACGCGCAGGAAAAAGAGTACCTCTATGAAGCGGCCATGTTCTTTGCGGACAACGACAGCCTCGAGGCCCGCGCCATGGAGCGGGCGGGATCGACCTCCATTCCCGAGGTGCGGCGCGCCAGAGACGCTTTTTTCAGTCAGAAAACCTACCGTTTGCGCGGCTGCGAGAACAAAGCCCTGTTCGACGGCGACGAAAACACCTTCTTCGACGCCCAGAGCCGCTTTCTCGGCGGCGGCGTGCGGCTGGACGGCGGCTGCCTCAGGGTGGACCTGGGCGCGCAAGCCTGGATCGATACTGTAACGCTGGAGGTATTTTCCGGCGGCGAGGAGACGAAGGAAGTAAAGCCCCAACTGTTCCCGGAGATCATGGAGGGCAGCGCCGACCTCATGCGTTGGACGAAGAGCGCGCCCGTAAGAAAAGAAACGCTGCGGGATGAGACCGCTGAGGTGGTAAAGGACGGCGTTCATACCACCTATTTCACAAAGGGCAGCCGTGTGCGGCTCACCTACCCCATCGAGGGCCGGCTGCGGTATTTGCGCCTGCCCGCCCCGCCGGACCGCATTTACGCGGTGAAGGCGTATCAGGGCGGCAAAGAGATTCCCCTTGCGAACGCCCGCGCCAACAACCTGATGGCTCCCTTCACCCCGGCCCGGGCTGCCCGGGTGCTGCGGGGCGAGGTCACTCTGCCCGTTTACGGCAAAGGCGCGTATCTTGCGCTGGCCGTGGACGGCAGGCACGGCAAAGAGGGCGTTTACTGCGGCGCGGCCATAGACGGCGTTCTTTGCGGCTTTCCGAAGCGCGCGCCCGACTACCCCGCCAATATGTGGGAGTACCGCGTGAACGCGAGCGACAAAAACAACACCTTCTTCCTCACCTTGCCCGAAGGCTGCGCGGGCAAAAAGGCGCGGCTCTGGGCGACGCTTGGAGAAGAAGCGGAAGAAGTGCGCTGCAGGGTGTGGCTTTGCAGCGGACATAACGAACCCGATACATAAACAAAGCGCAATAACGAAAAACCACCCTGTTTCCTTGACAGAGTGGTTTTTTCTCTTCGCCCTTTGCCGTTCGCGTGGGACGTTTCGGCGAAGGCGCGAAGCCTGATTCTTATATTCTCTCGTTTCTTTCAGAAAAGAGTCCTGCGCAAAAACCGTTACCGCCGTTTCTGTTTCAGGTTGGATCCCGATGCGAACGGCGAACGGCGAACGGCCAAGGGCGGACCGATCATTCGTTCCCGCCGAACACCTTGCGGATATGGGAGGCAAATTCCCGATAGGCTTCGGTATCGGCGAGATCGGTCAGCAGCGCGAGCACTGATTCAAAATACCATTTCTGCGCGGCCTTATCCTTCTGGTTGAAGCGCCCGAACACCTCGTCGCCTATGCGGTCGTAATCGCGGCTGATGGCGCGGATATTGGAGAGCTTATCGCCGAGCCAAAGGATCTTTGCGCCGGGGTCTTCGCAGTCCCGCAGAAACACCAGGGATTCCTCCTTGCGGATGCGCCAGCTCTCGGCGGGAGGCATTTCGGGGCGCTTATCTTCCGTTTCGCAGGCCACAAGCGCGGCGATGCGGGGGCCGAATTCGGCAAGGATCTCGTCGGCCGTAACGGGGGTATCCTCTACGGTATCGTGCAATAGGCCCGCCGCGATCACGTCTTCATCCTGCGTGATGCTGCCGATGATGCAGGCCACCTCCATGGGGTGCAGGAAGTAGATGCCGCCGTCTTTTCTCTTTTGCCCTTTATGCGCCTCGTAGGCGAAGCTGAGCGCACGTTCAAATACGTTGTTTTCCATTTAAGTATCTCCTTTGGAATGCTGAATTGTTTCTTATTTTTTGCGGAAGACCGCCGTAAACGAGCCGCGCGGGGGGATATCGTCCGCCGTTTCATAGCGGGCGTCCGCCCGCACGGCAAGGCGCACCGTTTCGGGGGCGCTTACCTGCAGCAGAACGCCGCCGTCCGCCTGCCGGTTCCATTTTACCGTCACCGGGCCCGCAGGGGAATCGAAGATGCCTTTGGCAAAGGTCAGCTTTTCTATGAAGTTTGGCGCTATTTTCAGGGCGTAGCCGCCGTCTGCGGGCCCCTGCCACTGCAGCCCCGCCACCGCTGCGATGAACCAGCCCTTGATATCGCCGAACATGTGGTGGCAGCCGGAGCCGCCCATTTCGCCGTCGGACCGCAGCTCGAAGTTTTCGGGGAGCGCCGTGTGCCCCGCCTCGATCATGTGCCCGTAGGAGGGGTACTCGGGGCGGGTGATCATTTTATAGGCGAGCTCCGCCTCGCCGCCGTCGGCGAGCACGCGGAACAGCACGCGGGCGCCCAGAATACCCACGTCGATAAAATCGCCGTTTTCATGCGCCGCTTCCACCAGCCGGCGGAAGGCCGCGCCGTATTCTTCTTCGGTAAAGATACCGTAGTAAATGCCGAGGGACTGGCTGAGCAGCGTGCCCTCGCAGGCCACGCCGTCCGCCACGTACTCTGCGCGGATGGCTTTGACCATTTCCGAACGGACCTTTTCGGCGTAGGCGGCGTCCTCTTTGCGGCCGATAAGGTCGAAGATGCGTTTGGCGTTGGCCGCGTACTTGACCACGGCCACGCTGTTGATATACTCGCGGGGGGCTTTCTCGTGCCACCCGGCGGGGCACCAATCGCCGAGGCCGTATTCCACCAGCCCGTTTTCCTTTCGCTTGCCGTCGGCATACCGCAGATAGCGAAGCACCGCGTCCGCGTTTTCGGCAAGCACCTTTTTATCGCCCGTGTACTGCCAGATGCGGTAAGGCAGCTCGGCGATCACGCCGTCCCACGAGGGGCCGTGGCCGTAGCCCCAGCCGCCGGTGGGCACGATGCCGGGCAAAGAGCCGTCCGCCGCCTGCGCGGCGCGCACGTTGCGCAGCCACTCCCGCAGGCTGGTTTCGCAGTGCATCGTTTGCAGCATGTGCTCGGCGGAAAGGGCGGCGTCGCCGGTCCAGCCGTTTTTCTCACGCTGCGGGCAATCGGTGGGGAAATAATAGAAATTGGCGCGGTCGGAGCGCTCCGCCATGCGGTAGAGCTCGTTGGCCGTTTCATCGGAGCAGGCAAAGGACCCGGCCGCGGGGAAATCGGACGTGCACACCACGAACTCCAGCGTATCGTCCTTCACCTGATCCTCGGTAAGCCCGTTTACAAGGCTGTAGCGGAAACCGTGATAGGTGAAGGGCGGCTCAAACACCGCCTCGCCCCCGGCGCAGATATAGATATCGCGCTGGGACATGCCGTCCGGGAAGAAATTGATGTTGGAATAATCGATATTGCCGTCGGTTTCAAATTCGGCGAACTGCATCGAGATGCGCTGGCCGGGTTTGCCGTTCACCTTCAGGCGGCAGTAACCGGCGTTATCCTCGCCGAAATCGAAGAGCAGCCCCTCCCCCGGCGCGGGCTCGGGGTCGGTAAAGCGCTCGGCCTTGCCCGCCACGCGATAGGGTGCGGTACCGGCGGGCTTTACGCTGACAGCCCGCAGCACCCTGCCGGTGGGGCGGATGGGCTCGGCAACCGCAAGGCGCTTTTCCCCCTTCGGGGCGTCGCAGTATTCGGCGGGCTTCCAATCGGCGTCGTTATACCCCGGGGTGTTCCAGCCGGGCTTTTCATTGCGGGCGTCGCACCGCACGCCGCAGCGAAGATCGTCGAAGTACACGGGCGAGGGCGCGGTTTTCACGCTGCGGTCCGCTTCGAGCCTGCCGCCCTCGTATTCCAGCGCGAAGGATAGGCAGGGCGCGCCGCGGAAGGAGGCGTCGTCAAAATCCCATATCGCGCCGCCGGGGGCGTTGCGCATGCCGTTGCCGAGCTGAAAGCCCAGCGCGTTTTCGCCCTTTACGAGGTAAGGAGAAAGGTCGTATTCGTCAAAATAGACGAAGTGATCGGGGTTTGAGATATAGGGCGCCAGAAGGCCCTTGGTGATCTCGCGGCCGTTTACCCAGATGCGGTAAAAGCCGAGGCCCGTTACAAGAATACGGCACGGGGCCGCAACGTCGTTCACCTCGAAGGTTTTGCGGAAATAGGGCGCGGGCACGAAGGATTCCAGCGTGGAAAACGC
>CAMVBR010000081.1 GCA_947165755.1 uncultured Clostridia bacterium | reverse complement strand
AGATGGAGGTGGTGGCGCCCAGCTCCGCGCCCATGTTGGTGATGGTGGCGCGCTCGGGTACGGAAAGGGTCTTCACGCCCTCGCCGGCGTATTCGATCACCTTGCCCACGCCGCCCTTCACGGTCATGATGCGCAGCACTTCCAGAATAATGTCCTTCGCCGCCACCCACGGGCTGAGTTTGCCGGTGAGGTTTACCTTTACGATGGTGGGCATGGGGATGTAGTAGGTGCCCCCGCCCATGGCCACGGCCACGTCCAGGCCGCCCGCGCCCATGGCGAACATACCGATGCCGCCGCCGGTGGGGGTGTGGCTGTCCGACCCCAGCAGGGTCTTGCCCGGCACGCCGAACCGCTCCAGATGCACCTGATGGCAGATGCCGTTGCCGGGGCGGGAGAAGCGGATGCCGCGCTTGAGAGCCACGCTCTGGATAAAGCGGTGGTCGTCCGCGTTTTCAAAGCCGTTCTGCAGCGTGTTGTGGTCTATGTACGCCACGCTCAGCTCTGTTTTTACGCGGTCGATGCCCATGGCCTCAAACTGCAGGTAAGCCATGGTGCCGGTTGCGTCCTGCGTCAGCGTCTGGTCGATCCTGAGCCCGATCTCGGCACCGGGGACCATCTCGCCGCTGACGAGATGTGCTTTGATGATCTTTTGCGCAAGCGTATATCCCATAAAAACGTACCTCGAGAAACAATAATATACAATATAATAAACCAATTTCGGCAGTGTTGTCAATTCATTGCCGTCAATTTTTTGTTTTTTTTCTGCGCCGCCGTTTGAACGGCACGGGTTTTGGCAATGCTAAACGAAGAACGCAAATCGCCGGGAGGGCATGCTGAAATGAAAGAGATCTACTGGAGCGCGGATCGCGCGAATTTTGATTTTACGGCGCCGTCCGTTCCTGCGGAAACGGACGAGGATCCCGCTGCGCCGCCTGCCGAAGACGTCGTCGTCGGGTTCCGAATGAACGGCAGGCTCTTCTGCTGTATGACGGTGATCGGGCAGATCGAGGGGCATTATCTGCTGCCGTCGCAGAATAAGACGACGAAATACGAGCACGTGATCCCCCGGCTGGTGAGCGTGGAGCGCAATCCCGAGATCGACGGGCTGCTGCTGATCCTGAATACCGTAGGGGGCGATATCGAGGCCGGGCTTGCCATCGCGGAGCTGATCGCGGGTATGCATAAGCCCACGGTATCGCTCGTGCTCGGCGGCGGGCACTCCATCGGCGTGCCGCTGGCGGTGGCTGCAAAGCGCTCCTTTATAGCGAAAACCGCTACTATGACGGTGCACCCCGTGCGCATGAACGGGCTGGTGCTCGGCGTGCCCCAAACGCTGGCGTATTTTCAGAATATGCAGGAGCGCATCGTGCGGTTCGTTTGCGAAAATTCCCGCATATCCCCGGCGCGCTTCCGCAAGCTGATGCTCAACGCCGGGCAGCTCGTTACGGATCTCGGCACGCTGCTGGAGGGGGAGGACGCCGTGCGCGAGGGGATCATAGACGCCGTTGGTACGCTTTCGGACGCGGTGAACGCGCTGGACGCGCTTTGCCGTGATGCCCCGGCCCACTGAATACCGGCGGGAAAGCTGCGGCGGGCCGTGAGACGGAGTCCCAAAGAAGGGCTTGCAATTGTTGGTATTGTGTGTTAAAATAATATGAAATACTATTCTTAAATAAAAGGGAAGTTTTATTTTGGCAAATAAAAAGAAAAGAAAACAAGCTTCAAAAAGAAAGGCCTCTGCCCGTGCAAAGAGCGTCCGCAGCGATGAAAAAGAGGCGGCAGGCGTTCAGAGGTCCTTTGGTGAATTCATCCGCCGCAGGGAATTCAAGGCGACCGTAGTGTTTATCGTCGGTCTGTTTCTTTTGATCGTTACGCTGTTCAGGGGGGAGGACGGCTCCGTATGGAACGCGATACATAGCTTTTACGTTACCGTATTCGGCATGGCGGGCTACTATATGCCCCCGGCGATCCTGTTTTTGGGCGTAGTCAACGTGCTGAACCGCCAAAAGCCCGTGTATCTTAAAAAAGTGCTGCAGATTTTGCTGCTGTTTATCGGTATTTGCGGTATTCTGCATATCAACACCTATGCAATTTATCATGTCGATGCCGGGTATTTTGAGAGTATCGGAAACGTTTTTGTTGAAAACATGAGTTATTCCGGCAACGCGCTTACCAACGGCGGCGTATTGGGCGCGCTGTTCGGCGGCGCGCTGTTTCAGCTCGGTAAATCGCAGGCGCTCGCCAATATCATTTGCGCGATCTATCTGCTTGTCGTTATCATGTTTTTATTCGGCATTACGCTGTTCAAGCTGCTTGTGAATATCGAAAAGCCCGTGAAAAAAGCGGGCGCGCTTACCGGACAGGCCATTGAGACCGTTCGTTCCGATCTGGAAAACAAAAAGAAAGAACGGGAAGAAAACGGCGGAAGGAAAGCGGTCGCTCCCGGAAAAGGAGGCGCCGCGCAGGGCAAACCGAAAACAGCGGCGCAGCAGGTGACGCAGGTGGTTGAGGATTTCTATGCGGAATCCGAGGAGAAAAAGGACGTTAGCGCCCCACCGGAGCAACCGCTGGGCGAACCGGCGGCAAAGAATGCCGGCGCGCAGGATATGGAGGATTTCGATTTTGATTCCATCTTTGACCGCGTGGAAAAACGCCGTCGCGCACAGGAATCGGCCGTTGGCGCCGGCGACGTGCCGCCTGTGACCATTTTTCCCGCCGATGGGGAAGACGCTTCCGCGCGGCAGGTCGGCGCCTCTGCCGATAAAGAAAAGGCAAAGCCGCTTACGGAAGAAGAACAGGCGGCAGTGCAGGAGGAGCTGGACGAGGCGATGGAGAAGCCCGTTTACGTATACGTCCGCCCGCCGCTGGAATGCCTGAAAAAGCCGGTGGTATCCGATAAAAACTACGATATCGACGAGCTGCGCGCCAATGGCGAAAAGCTGATCGCGGCGCTCAATTCCTTCAACGTGAGCGCCTCCATTTCCGACGTGATCCCCGGCCCCACGGTCACCCGCTACGAGCTGCTGCCCGCTCCCGGCGTGAAGATCAGTAAATTCACCGGTCTGGCCGACGACCTTGCGCTGCACATGGCCGCGCCCGCCGGTCTGCGTATCGAAGCGCCCATTCCCAACAAGGCCGCCATCGGCATCGAGATCCCCAACCGCAACAAGACCACGGTCTCTTTCCGTGAAATCATAGATAACGATGATTTCCGCAACGCAAAAAGCAAGCTGAACGCCGCGCTGGGCAAGAACATTGCAGGCGACGTGGTGTATTCCGATATCGCCAAAATGCCACACCTGCTGGTGGCCGGTACCACCGGCTCCGGTAAATCCGTGTGCATGAACACCATGATCGTGAGCCTGCTCTATAACGCCGGACCTGACGAGGTGCGCATGATACTCATCGATCCCAAGCAGGTGGAATTCGGCAAATATAACGGCATCCCGCATCTGCTGGTGCCCGTGGTATCCGATCCCCGAAAGGCCTCCGGCGCGCTCGGCTGGGCGGTGACCGAAATGCTCTCCCGCTATAAAACGCTGAACGCCAACGGCGTAAGAGATATCAAATCGTACAACAGCCTGTGCGAGGGCAACGAGGAGCTTGTGAAAATGCCGCAGATCGTGATCTTCATCGACGAGCTTGCCGACCTGATGACGGTGGCCCCCGCCGAGGTGGAGGACAGCATCCAGCGCATCGCGCAGATGGGCCGCGCCGCCGGTATGCACCTTGTGATCGCCACGCAGCGCCCCAGTGTGGACGTGATCACCGGCGTGATCAAGGCCAACATCCCGTCCCGTATCGCCCTCACCGTAAAATCGCAGATCGACTCCCGTACCATGATCGATCAGGCCGGGGCGGAAAAACTGATGGGCTACGGCGATATGCTCTATTACCCCGTGGGCGTACCCAAGCCCATACGCGTACAGGGTGCGTTTATTACGGATGCGGAGATCGATAACGTGGTGGCGTTCCTGAAGGATAACGGCGAGGCCATGTATGACGACGGCGTTCAGCAGGAGATCGAGCGGCAGGCCGCACAGGATAAGAAGAAGGGCGGCGCTGAGGATAAGGGTTCTTCCGAACTGGATAAGGGCGACGATCTGCTGATGCGTGCCATTGAGCTCTTTGTGAATACGCCCGAAAAGGCGTCCATCTCCGCGCTGCAGCGCCACCTTGGCCTCGGCTTCGCAAAGGCGGGCCGCCTGATGGATACGCTGGAAGAGAAGGGCATCGTAGGCCCCACCGAGGGCTCCAAGCCCAGAAAAGTGCTGATCACAAAAGCCCAGTGGTATGAGATGAGCGCCATGTCATCCGACGTGGCGGGCGGGCTGAACGATGCTTCCGCAGACGGCGGCCTTGATGAATGAACCGGAGAACCGCTCTATGAAAAGAATACGTAATTTATCTCCCGTCAACTGGACGGTGATCGCCGTTGTTGCAGTGCTCCTGATCCTTGCTGTGCTCAACGCCATCCGTATCGGCGGCGGGCATAAGCCGCAGGCGCAAACCGTCAGCGCCGCCCTTCCGGGCGAGGAATACCCCCTTGCAGTATACTTTGTTTCCGTAGGCGAGGGCGACGGCGCGGTGATCAAATGCGGCGATACCGTTTTGGTCGTGGACGGCGGCGAACGGGAACAAGCTGAAACCATGAAAAGCTTTCTCTCGTCCCTCGGCGTGGATACTGTGGATTGCTATATCGCCACCCATCCGCATTCCGACCATATCGGCGCGGCGGCAGGCATCTTCGCAGCCGTGCGCGTAAAAAGCGCCATGCTCACTCCCTTCAGCGAGATCAACACCCCCACCACCGAAACCTACGAGCGTTTACTGGACGCCATTGAAGCGCAGGGCAGCGAGGTCATTCTGCCCGCGGCTGGGGACGTATATACCTTCGGGGAGCTGAAGCTCACTGTGGTGGCGCCCGTGGAGGAAACCGGAGACTACAATAATATGTCCATCGTATTCAAGCTGGAATACGGAAAAACCTCCTTCCTGTTTACCGGCGATATGGAGAAGGAGTCCGAAGCGCTGGTGTTGGAAAAGGGCTTTGATATCAGCGCCGACGTGCTCAAGGTCGCCCACCACGGCAGCACGTCCTCTACTACGCCCGCGTTCCTCGAGGCGGTCAGCCCCCGGCTGGCGGTGATCTCCTGCGGCAAAAACAACGATTACGGCCATCCTCATAAAGAGATCCTGTCGCTGCTTGAAGACGAGGGGATCGAATACCGCCGCACCGATCTCTCCGGCACCGTGACCGTGTACAGCGACGGCAAGGACGTGTTCGTAAAGGAGCAGTATCAATGAAATATACGGTGGACCGCGTAAGCGAGGGCGTCGCGGTGCTGGAAACGGAAACCGGCGAACGCCGTTCTTTGGGGCTTGCAAAGCTGCCCGAAAACGTGAAAGAAGGGGATTGCCTCGTGGAAATGAACGGCATTTTTACCCTTGACGCCGAACGCACGTCGCGGCGCAAAAGAAAGCTGCACGCGCGGCTGAAGGCCCTCGGCGGCAGCGGCGGCAGCACCCCGCAGACGAAGTAAAAAATACAAAAAATAATCTCTTTTTTTGAAAATTGGTATTGACAACACCCGGCCCCTGTGATATAATCCCTGCTGTTCCAAGCGGAATGCGAGAGTGGCGGAATAGGCAGACGCGCACGTTTGAGGGGCGTGTGTTTTTACGTACGGGTTCAAGTCCCGTCTCTCGCACCACGTCGTCGCAAGCTTTGTATCGCTTGCGGCGATTTTCTTTTTATACTGTATGAAAATCGCCGGTTCGCTCACGCCGCTGCGGCCCCCTCGCAAACATCTTCGCCCCGCTCGCTTGGTGACTCCCCGCGGTGCGGGGAGATGTCACCGAAGGTGACAGAGGGAACGGCCGCCGTCAGCGGCGCGTCGCGGCGCTCGTGTTTGCTCACTCACTCGCCTTCGCTGCATCCGCCACCGGCGGCGCTCGGCTCGTTCCCCCCTCTCCGCAAAAGGTCACGCTCGGCGCGGCTGTTCGCTTGCGAGCGCGCTCTGGGCGCCGCTTTGTCGCTATCAACCTTTTGCGGTTACCGTAGTCCGAACAAAATCCGTTGAGAATACGCCTATTGCCAAAAAACCTCTTTTTCGGGAGAAGAGGTTTTTGTTGTATATTGGGGATGATTAAGATATAATGATCCATGGGAACCGGTATCATCAGGAGGGGCAATGATGATCAGGTTAATCGTGCCGAATAAAGAGTATCTGCAATCTTATGCGGAAGCATACGGGGAGTATGTTGAACACAACGTAACTACGTATGCCTTTACGGACGTGTCTTCCTGCGATATTTTTGAAAAATTCGACCGTTACAGAACGGAACGCGATCTGCCGCCGGATCGGGTGGGGGGAAGATAATGACCACGGCGGCGTGGGGCAGCGGCGCTTACGGGCTTTCCTCCATGCTCACCGGCGTGCGCTTTACGGATGATATGATCGAAAACGGCGAGGCGGACCGCCTTTGCCGCGACATTTCTCCCGTTTACTTCGTGAACGAAGATACCGTGCCGTCGCTGTTCGCCTACGCAGGGAACGATCCCATTGTGACCAAGGGAAACCGCACCGCCATGGAAAAGGTCTTCCGCGATACTTTCGGCGAAAACGGCAACAATTATACGTATATCTTCTATCCGTTCTCAGGGCACGGCCTGCTGCTCGACCCGGTGGTTGAGGAGATCTATTACAAAACGCTTTACGATTACTGCGAAACCTATTTCGGTTACTGATATTTCTTTATACTCACGCCGCCGGTCAGCCGAGCGGCGGTTTTTATCTGATTTTTTCAGGAATCCCGAAAAATGCGCTTGCATTTGCGGGAGGGAGTGATATAATAAGACGTGAAAAAAGAATAAAGCTTGAAAATACGGTTTGAAAAGTTGTTAGCTGAGTAGATCAAAAGGAATCCGGTTCGAATCCGGAGCAACCGCCATTACTGTATTTGAATCCACGCGAACATTCTCCGCTTTCTTGCGGCGTTTTCGCGTTTGTATTCATAAGTCAGAATACCTGTCGTATTTTCATGGGTTTTTGCGATTTGGCGTGAACGTGCAGCCTGAGCCGAAGGGGATACTGCGTGTTTGCGCTTTTCTTTTTCGGTTTTTCCGGTTTGCGCGTTTTTCTTCGCCCGGAAAAACCGTTTTTTATTCACGAAAGGGGGATCGCTTACGTTTACAAAACAAAATCGTCGGTCTTTGGCGGGAGATCGGGCGAGAATTATAAAGATATGTTCCGGCGGGGCGATCGTGCGCTTTTCTGACGCCCGCCGGCAGGAAAGGCAGGAACAAAAATGAAAACAAGTCTTTATAAAGCGCTCTCTTTTATACTGGCGCTGTGCATGGTATTCGGCTGTATGCCCTTTGCCGTGCTCGCGGCGGACACCGTGCATATTTCCACGGCGGAGGAATTCATTGCTTTCACAAACGGCCCGTCGGACGCCGACGCCGTGCTTGACGCGGATATCAACCTCGGCGAATGGACCACCGCCTTCGCGGACGGCTTTTCCGGTACGCTGGACGGCAGCGGCCATGCCGTCACATATACCAAAACCAACCCCACCGGCAATTTCCACGCTCTGATCAAAACGCTGAACGAGGGCGGCGAGATCCGCAACCTGACCGTTCGCGGGCAGATGACCTTTAACGCGGCCAGAACCAACGACGCGCCGTTCGTATATGAAAACCACGGCGTTATCAGCGGCTGCGTCAACGAAATGGATATTACCCACACCGGCACGAAAAATTGCCAGTACGTTGGCGGAATCGCGGCAAAGAACTTTGGTACCATAGAAAACTGCGTCAACAACGGCGATCTGAGCGTGCGCAATTACGTGGGCGGTATCGCATATCAGAACCTCGGCGGTTCCATAGTAAACTGTGTGAACAACGGCAGTATTACCGCGAATAACGCAGCGGGCTACGCGGGCGGCATCGTGGCGGCCATCGGCGCGGCGTCCTCAACGGACGTGAACCTGATCGAAAACTGCACGAACGCCGGCGCCGTCACCGGCGGCAGCGGCGACTACGGTTTTGCCGGCGGTATCGTGGGGCAGATCAATATCGCCTCCAGCTACGCCACCTATCAGTCGATGCCCT
>CAMVBR010000080.1 GCA_947165755.1 uncultured Clostridia bacterium | reverse complement strand
TGCATTCCAAAGCGTTCCTTTGAAGCAAAGCAGAGGTTCGTTTTTGTCGTAATCCCAGCTGTGGCGGGAACCTCCGGCGCAGAACCTGCGTTCCGGGCACCCCCGGCAGGTTTCGCTGCGTTCGGTGATATCGGTTCTGAAAATCTCAAAACGATTCCGCCAGATATCGGTAAAACGATCATTGAAAATATTTCCCTGGATCGTCTCCGGGCGGCGTTCGATATCGAGGCATGCGCCAACGTCTCCGTTGGCCATAATACTTGCGGTGGTAGTGCCGGCCATGCAAAGAAAATACCAATCGCGCACCTCGGCCTCTGTTTCCGTGCCGAGGTAATGGCTGCAGCCGTAGCAAACGGGATAATCGTTTGCTCTCTTTTCCCGAATAAACGAAAACAGTTTTCTGTAATCCTCTTTCGTCAGCATCAGATCCGGGTATTGCAGCGCCCGGCCGATGGGCTCCATATTTACAACACGCCACGAATCGATATCGATACCGTTCAGCAGCTCAAACAACCCCGGCAGATCGCCGATATTCCTGTGATGCACCACGGTGGTGACCTGCACGTGCCGAAATGCCTTCAATTCCACAAGATTTCTGATGCCCTGCAGCGCAAGCTCGAATCCGCCGGGCGTACGGCGCAGCATATCGTTCTGTTCCCGCAATCCGTCAAGGCTGATCGAAACAGTGCGCATCCCCGCGTCGGCAAGCTTTTCGGCAACCTCTTTGGTGATCAGCGTGCCGTTGCTCGTCATACCCCACGAAAAACCGAGATCCCGCGCGTAAGAAAGAATATCAAAAAAATCCTTACGCAGCAGCGGCTCGCCGCCGGTAATACAGATCTGCGGCAAGCGCGGCGAAAACTCCGCCTTTACTTCGTCAAGGATCTGCTTATATACCGAAAACGGAAGCTCCTCACTGTGCACGTCGCCGCAGCGGCTGCCGCAATGCAGGCAATTCTCGTTGCAGCGCATGGTGAGCTCAAAAAACAGATACCGAAGCGCCGGCGCGGTATAAAGAGAATCTCTTCGTTTTGCGGCAGCCTCCTGATACGCGCGTTTCAGGGCTATATTCTCTTTGGATATTCTTTTCATCTCATTCAGAAACGTCCCCCGGAGGGCCGTAGAGAGGCGCCGCGGTGTTGATTTCGGATTCCTGCGTCGGCAATTCGGTTGAAGCGGTTTCTTCCTCCGCAGTCTGAGATCCTGTTGTTTCGACGTCGGTGGTTTGCGGTTCTTCCGATTCCGTCGTAAGATCTGCGGGCGGCCCGTACAAGGTTTCCATAGCAGCCGAGGGGTCCGTTTCGCTCTGAAGAATAGGATCATCCGTTTCCGGCGGCGGGCCGTACAGATCCTGTACCCTACCGCAGCCGCAGAACATAACGCCGGTCAAAGCGGCGCCGATGGCTACTCCGGTTAAAATCTTTTTCTTTTTCATATATATTCCTCCGTTGCGCACATTCACGTGAAAGCCAATGCACTCATTTAACGAACGTCAAAAAGAATACCTCACACCGGACGTTGGGAAAACGATCAAAAATCAAAATATTTCTTCAGCATTCTCTGAGTGCGGCCGGCAACGGCTTTCAGCAGCGCTGCGGCCTCCGCCCGTTCTTCTTCCGTTCCGGTCACGTATTGCTTCATCAGGCGGCCCTCCTCAAAGCAGAGCTCGTCGTGCAGCGGGAAATAATGACGCACCAGGAACGTGCCGTAACGCACGAATCTTTTTTCACCCACGAAACGGAACTCATCGCTGATGGTATCGATCGCCACGCTGTAAAACTTCTTTACGGAATCGATCAGCGCGGCGCGTTCGTTTTCAGGCGAGAAAATGATGGTTTCGCAAATAAAGCCTTTGCGGTTGGATTCTATGTGTGAGGAATGGCTGTCCGTGCTGCCGACGACGGGAACGCGTCTGCCCTTGGCGGCTTCCTCATAATATCTTGCCGTCTGGAAACCGTTATGCTCGTAATAGCTTTCGCCGCCGAGCACCTCGAAAGCGTCGAAGGGCTGGGTCTCAAAGAGCCAATCCACAAACTTTTCCGGTACGTGGTATACGTTCGGCCGCCAGTTGGGGTGCGGGAAAATACCGAGGCCGTTGGCGTCCTTAATGCGGTCGAAAGCCCATTTGCACATGGCGGCGGGGAGCGCGTCCACGTTATCGGGCACGTCGATCTCAGAGGCGAGCCGTTCCATTTCCGCGGCAAACGCCTCCTGCGTCATAACGTCGGGCACGTTTTCCGTGCGGATCGCCCGCACGGAGAGATCCTTGCCGCGCTCCCTGACAGCGGTGCTTTCCACAAGCGCGTTCACGCTGAATTCGCCGCCAAAATTCACGATATGCACGTCGTTGCGTTTGCCATTCACACGGGGCAGATGCACCTCTTCCCCGGGCACGATATTCAGATCGATGGGCACGTCCTTATACGCGGCGATGGCGTCCAGCGACGGATAGTAACGCTCATGGTCGCTGATCACGGTAAAATCGTAGCCGTAGCGGCGGTAGTTGGCGCAAACAACGGCGGGCGCCTGATTGCCGTCGGAGCTGGTGGTGTGCATATGCAGGTCGCCCATAAACGGATACCGGCCCGCCAAATCGGCTTCTACGCAATACACGGAAAACTCCAGCAGCTTCTTATCGTCTTCCCCCAGAATACGGATAAAATATTCCTGCTCGCTGTCAAACGTATGCCGGAAGCAAATGCAGCAGTTTTCATCGGTTTTCGCTTCGGCGCGACGAAAATCACCTGTGGCGGGAAAATCCCACGGCGTGCCGCCGTCCAGAGCGCAGATCTGCAAAGCGTATACGGTTTCAGGCTGCAGCACCTTTCTGCCGCCGAGAGGACGGATGTGGATATCGGCAGCCTTTCCGGCGGTGAACACCTTCGGATAAACGTCGTAATTATAAAGATTGTCGCTTTTCGGATAATACATTCCAATACCTCCTTATGCTTTGGAAAGCTCTCTGATATACCGCTTGAAGAACGCTATGCCCGCCTCCATGGAATCGATGGGGATGCGCTCGTTGGTGCCGTGGGTGGTGAGCAGCAGCGAGGTGCTCACGCGGAAGGGAGAATACCGATAAATGTTTTCACATACGGGCTGATAGTGGCAGGCGTCCGTGCCGCCCATCACGAGATATGGCGCTACGATGGTATTCGGGTTCATGCTCTTGCAGATCATGCCGATCTTCTGAAAAGCGCGGGAATCCGTGGGAGAGATCAAAGAGGGATTCTTCCAGCCGGGCAGCAGATTGATCTCCACGTCTTTGTAGCGGATCACCTTTTTCAGATGCGCCAGCACGTCCTCCACCGTTTGCCCGGGATAGATGCGGAAATTGACGACGGCGCTCGCCCGCTGCGGCAATACGTTTGCCTGCGGGCTGCCGCTGGCCATGGTAACGCCCGTGGTGGTACGCATCATGCTGGCTGCCGGCGGCACGTAGCTCAGGCCGAAGGCCAGCGCGGGCTTCAGCAGCTTCAGATTGCAGGTAACAAGCCGCACGGGATAGGAAACGTTGCGGCCGATCCGATCAAACAGCTCCATCAGCATGGGAGAGATCTTCGCTTTAAACTGATGGTTTTCGATATCGCGTATCACGTTGGCGAGCTTGCCAAGCGCCGTATGATTGGGCGCCTGAGAGGAGTGCCCGCCCTTTGCGTGCACGGCCACCTCGATATCCGCGTAGCCCTTTTCCGCAACGCCGATGCCGGCGAGATCCTTATTGATCACGCCCTTCACGTTCACCGGCAGAATGGCGCCGCCCTCGTCTATGATGCAGTCAAGATGGACGCCTCGTTCTTTCAGGTATGCGCACATGGCCGTGGCGCCGCTTTCCTCATTTGCGCACATCACTTCTTCGTTATGCCCGAGAAGGATATACACGTCGCGTTCCGGCTGAAAGCCCTCGGCAAGCAGCGTTTCCACGCTTTCCATCACGCCGATCAGGTGGTTCTTCATATCCAGCGCGCCGCGGCCCCAGATGAATTCGCCGTCGTCCACGCCGTCAAAGGGCGGGTGCGTCCAATCGCCCAGCGTACCCTCTGAAACAGGAACCACGTCCTGATGCGAAAGCAGCGCGATGGGGTCGAGCCCCTCGACGCTCCCCTTCCAGCGGAACATAAGCGCGCCGCGGTTGATCACGGTAAGCTCCAGCTTTTCGTGCATCAGCGGATAGCGCTCGCGCAGAAACGCGTGAAAACGGTCGAATACCGCCCAATCCGTTTTTTCCGGGTCTTTGTTTGCGATGGTTGGTATGCGGATCGCGTCCGAAAGATTTTTGCGGTACCGGGCAAGATCCACGTTCTCGGCAGGCATTTCGGGAACTTCCGCTTTCTTTTCGGTATGAAACGCCGCCCTTACGGGTACGCTTGCGGCAAGTGCGCCTGCGGCGGCCGCCACCGCGATTTTCACCTTCTTATCCATATTTCTCTTCCTTTCAAAAAGCTTATTTTTTCTTTCTGTTCTCCATATCTTTTACGTTCACCACACGCACCGTATTCTTTTTTTGCCTGCGGCGCGCCGGGATCACGATAAATACCGCAACGGCAAGCGGCACGCCTACGAGCACTACAAGGAGCAGCAGCAGCTTGAAGGGCTTGGAACGCACCAACCGCAGAAGAATATCGCCTACGTACTTGACGGTGCTTCGCTGTACGTCGAAGGCTGCTACGAGATTTACCTCGGCGATGGTTTGTCCGCCGTATTTGATGGCAGCTTTACCGAGAATTTCCCCCTTTTTCACAGGCGCGTCCACCACGGTTTTCGTAAGCTCCGAATAGGGCTCGATCAGCACGTTCTCCGCGCTTACACCGGTGGGAACCAACGCGGTAACGGAAACCTCGGGCACAAGGCTGACGTAGTCGTATTCCTTGGAAAGACGAACCTCGGTCTCTCCAACATATACGGAGGGGTTCGCGACCTCGCGGATGCGCAGATTTGTGAACGCCCAGTCGTACAGCCGTTGGGATTCCACGAACGCCATGTTCTCATCCACTTCATCGCCGTCGAAGTCGTAAAACTTTGCGTTCATCACGATGCAAAGATAATTATAGCCGTCGCTGGAAGCGGAGGAGATCACGCAGCGGCCCGCGTTATCGGTCGTACCGGTTTTGCCGGTTTTCACATAAGGGCTGTAATAATCTTTAATGCCGGGATTCAAAAGATTGTTGGTGTTTCTGAGGTACCGCGTGTAGCCGTACTTATTCGTAGGAGGGATCTCGTAGGTAAAGGTACCTGCGATCTCGCTGAAGAAGCTGTTTTGCAGGCAATACTGATAAATGACCGCCAGATCCAATGCCGTTGTATAGTGGTCGTCGGCGTCCAGGCCGTGGGCATTCGAGAAATGTGTATTTTTGCATCCCAACCCCGCAACGAAATCGTTCATCATTCCCACAAAGGTCTCGATCTCGCCGCCGCCGATATAATCGGCAAGAATATTCGCCGCGTCGTTGGCGCTCTGCACGAGCAGGCAGTAGAGTAGCTGCCGCACCGTGAGCTCCTCACCCACCAGAATACCGGCGGTGGAGCTGTTCGTGCCGTCCAACAAACGGATGCAGTAGGCCGGCACGGTGATCACGTGTTCGAAATCCGTGCAATTCTCTATCGTTAGGATCGCGGTCACGATCTTTGTGATGGAAGCAGGGGCCACCTTGTGATCGGAATTATAATCGCAGATCACGGCGCCGTTATCGAGGCTTATCATATAAATGACCTCGGCATCGGGATTTTCGGGCTCATAAAGCGCTGCGAACGCGGGCACGGCGACGGCAAAGACGAAAATAATTGCAAAAAATAATGAAAAAACTTTTTTAATCATAGACAAACACCATCAACTTATTGTATATTAAGAGTAATGAAATGAAAACGAGGTCGGATTATGATTTACTTTACCGGAGATACCCACGGCGAACAGGATCGGCTCGGCAGAAACGCGCTGCGCAAACTCGCGCCCGGCGATACGCTGATCATTTGCGGGGATTTCGGTTTTATATGGGACAGCTCCGCAAAAGAGCAGAAGTTTCTCGATAAACTCTCGCGCATGAGCTTCAATATTTGTTTTTTAGACGGTACGCACGAAAACTTCAAGCTGCTGAACACCTATCCGCTCGTGCGGTACTGCGGCGGCAAAGCCCACAGGATCCGCCCGAACGTATTCCATCTGCTGCGCGGTCAGGTTTTTGAAATCGAAAACAAAACCGTATTTTCCATGGGCGGCGGCGAACCGCCCGAGAGCCTGCTGATGGAAGACGAAGAGCTGCGCAGCCACCGGCCCGAGATCCCGAGCAAGCAGGATATGCTCGAAGCCGTTGAAAACCTGCAGAAGCACGATTACCGCGTAAATTATATCGTTACCCATGAACCGCCCGCGTCCATACGGGATTTCCTGACGGTGGACGGTTACAGCCAGAGGGAGATGTCCGCGCTGGGGGCGTTTCTGGATGAGCTTTCAAAAACAGCGCAATTCAATAAATGGTACTTCGGCAGCATGCACGTGGATAAATTCATCTCCCGCTCTTACACCGCAGTATTTCAGGAGCTTATCCCGGCTTCAGCAGGGGAAATCGGCGCGGAATGAAGCCAGCGCCGCTCTCGCGTCCGCCTCGGTAAAACCGCCCGGCGTCCGGTCGAAGTTTTTGATTTGACCGGCATAAACAGCTTTTGCCGCTTCGTCGGCGGGAACCGTAACGAAAAAACGAACGCCGCCCGATAAAAGCGAAATCAGCGTTTCGGCAGACATGCCAATAACACTTTCCATTGCCCCGAGCGTTTCGGGGCAATATTTTTTTGCCCTGCGCAGCAGCGCCGGAAGAAACGCAATACAGGCAAAGCCGTGCGGCACGCCGTAATTTTCGGTCAGATAGTAACCGACGGTATGCGGGAAGCAAGTCCCGGTAATATTGATGGCAAGGCCCGCGTAGATGGACGCCGTATAGAGCGCTTCACGCATCGCCTCGTCCGGCAGAATATCGCCATCGAGCCCGCACAGGAACGGCCGCAGCAGCGTGATCGCCCGCGCCGCGTACGTACGGCTCAGGTCGTTCGCCGAGGCGGCAAGGTAGCTTTCCGCCGCATGGGCGAAGGCGTCCAGCGCGGTGGATTTTGTGATCGCCGCAGGCACGCCGAGCGTATACCTGTAATCGCAGAAAGACAGGGCTGCGTAGCAATCGGCGCCGGAGATGCTCTTTTTCTTTCCGGTTTCGCTGTTTGTAAGCACGCTCACCCCGGTCACTTCGCTCCCGGTACCGGCGGTGGTACCGATAAGCACAACGGGAAGCGCTTTTGCCGGAACGGCGCGTTTATACACGGCGAGCTCCTCCATCTCGGGATTTGCCGCATAGATCGCCACGGCCTTGGCGGCGTCCATAGGGGAACCGCCGCCGATCCCGATAATAAATTCCGCGCCGATCTGACGCGCCTTTGCGCCGACAAGATAACAGGTACGGGTTTGCGGGTTCGGTTCGATCCCACTGAAAACCTCATAACGAGTTTTCTCTGCCTGCAAAGCAGCGATACAGTCGTCGAGCGCGCCGCTTTTTTTCGCCGAGGCGCCGCCTGTGACGATCAGGCATTTACCGCCGAACGGACGCAGTCTTCCGCCGTTCGCGCGCACAGCGCCTTTACCCGATACGACGCTGACGGGCATATAACAGTCAAATTTCATACGCGTTTTTCCTATTTGATATTTTTGTTTATTATACTATTTATAATCGTCTTTGTAAATTACTTTTTTTATTATTCTTGACAATATTTCGTTTGTGGTTTAGAATATTTTTAATACATTTTTTGAAAGGCGGTTTCTTAATGTTCAAATACATTTTAGCCCTTGACCAGGGAACCACAAGTTCCAGAACCATCGTTTTCAATAAACAGGGAGAAATTTGCGCCAAGGCTCAGTATGAGTACGAGCAGATCTACCCCCAGGCCGGCTGGGTGGAGCATAACCCCGATTCAATTCTGAAAAGCCAGCTGCGCAGCCTTGCGGACGCGCTGATCGAAGGCCAGATCGAGGCAAAAGAGATCGCCGCCATCGTTATCACCAACCAGCGCGAAACCACCATTCTGTGGGATACGCGCAACGGCAAGCCCGCATATAACGCCCCCGTATGGCAGTGCTGCCGC
>CAMVBR010000079.1 GCA_947165755.1 uncultured Clostridia bacterium | reverse complement strand
GGGCTTCTCCCACGTGGCCGCCACGGCGGCGGCGCATTTGGGCGTCGGTTTCCCGTGCCCCTGCCCCTCGGTGCTGCCGGAGGTGACGGTATGACGAAGGAAGCGCTCTGCACCATGGCGCGGGATGCCATGGAAAACGCCTACGTGCCCTATTCGGGCTTTCGCGTGGGCGCGGCCCTTTTGTGCGCCGACGGCGCGGTTTACACCGGCTGCAATATAGAAAACGCCTCCTTCACCCCCACGGTGTGCGCCGAGCGCACCGCGGTATTCAAGGCCGTGAGCGAGGGCAGGCGCGATTTTTCCGCCATCGCCGTGGCCAGCGGCAAAGACGGCGGCGAGGCGGCCTCCTTCCCGCCCTGCGGCGTGTGCCGTCAGGTGCTGGCGGAGTTCTGCAGCCCCGAAATGCCGGTTTACGTGCTGCGGGGAAGCGGCGAGATCGGCGAATATACGCTTCAGGATTTACTTCCTTTTGCGTTTACGCCGAAATTCATGAAATAATTGAATGAATATTCCGTTGTGTCCTATTGATTTATTCGGCGGAATATGCTATGATTCATTTGTTACAGGGCGTTTTGCCCGTATACAAAAATTGATAGGAGGATTCCACACTAATGAAGAAAGTACTTTCCGTACTGCTTGTTCTCACCATGGTTCTCTGCCTTGGCCTTGCCGCCTGCAGCGGCAACAAGGGCGGCGATACCACCACCGAGGCGCCTGCCGGTAACGATACCACGGCAGAAACGCCCGAAGATACCACCGGCGCCGCTGAGATCGCCGTGGTTACCGACGTTGGCCAGCTCATGGATAAGGGCTTCAACCAGGGCACCTACGAAGGCGCCGAAGCCTATGCCAAGGCCAACAACATCTCTTACCGTTATTATCAGCCCGCCAACGGCTCCGATGCGTCCGATAACGACCGTATCGCCGCCATGAAGCAGGCCATTGATAACGGCGCCAAGATCATCGTTGCCCCCGGCTTCCTTCAGTCTACCGCTATGGAAACCGTGGCCAAGGAGAATCCCGAAGTCAAGTTCGTGTTCGTTGACGGTTGGGCTCTCGGCCTCGACAACGTGACCGCCATCGTTTACAAAGAGCAGGAATCCGGTTATCTTGCCGGTTACGCAGCCGTTATGGAAGGCTACACCAAGCTCGGCTTCACGGGCGGCGGCGGCGGAACCAACCCCGCTGTGAACCGCTTCGGCTACGGCTTCCTTCAGGGCGCCGAGGCTGCCGCTGCTGAGAAGAACGTTGACGTTACCGTCAAGTATTCCTTCAAATACGGCGAGACCTTCTCCGCTTCCACCGAACTCCAGACCCAGATCGCCGGCTGGTATGCCGACGGCACCGAGGTCGTGTTCGCCTGCGGCGGCTCCATGTTCCAGAGCGTAAAATCCGCTGCCGGTGAATATCCGGACGCCAAGATCATCGGCGTTGACGTTGACCAGTCCGGCGAATCCGAAAAGGTGATCACCTCTGCCGTGAAGGGCCTTTCCGCTTCCGTTGAGAAGGTTCTCGGCCAGTTCTACGACGGCAAATGGGATGCTGAGCTTGCCAACGTTGCTCAGAACCTGGGCGCTGCCGACGACGCTACCGGCCTGCCCACCGCCGAGTGGAGACTTACCAACTTCACGGTTGAGCAGTACAACGAGCTCTTCGGTAAGATCAAGAACGGCGAAATCACTCCCAATAGTGAAGTTCCCGAAGATATTACCGCTGGTTGGGCTCACGTCACTGTTGACCTTGAGAAATAATCTGCGTTGCACGGGCGGGGATGGCAGTATGCCATCCCCGCTTTTTGAAAAAAAGTGAATGAGGAAGCTTCTATGGAAAATACTGTAACGCGCCCGGCGAACGCCCCGGCGCCGGCGGAAACCGCGCCCTACGTGATCGAAATGCGGAATATCACCAAGGAATTCCCCGGCATCATCGCAAACGACAATATCACCCTGCAGCTCCGGCGCGGGGAGATCCACGCGCTGCTCGGTGAAAACGGCGCGGGAAAATCCACGCTCATGAGCGTGCTTTTCGGCCTGTACCAGCCCGAAAAGGGTGAAATCTACAAAGACGGCAAAAAGGTCGTTATCAATAACCCCAACGATGCGAACGCTTTGGGCATCGGCATGGTACACCAGCACTTTAAATTGGTGGACGTGTTCTCTGTCCTTGATAATATCATTCTCGGCATCGAGCCCAATACGCTGGGATTCCTGCGCAAAAAAGAAGCCCGCAAGCGCGTGATGGAGCTTTCGGAAAGCTACGGCCTCAACGTAGACCCCGATGCGCTGGTGGAGGATATCACCGTGGGCATGCAGCAGCGCACCGAGATCCTCAAAATGCTGTACCGCAACAACGAGATCCTGATCTTCGACGAGCCTACCGCGGTGCTCACCCCGCAGGAGATCACCGAGCTCATGCACATCATGAAGGGCCTTGCCGCCGAAGGCAAGTCCATTCTGTTCATCTCCCATAAGCTCAACGAGATCATGGAGGTGGCCGACCGCTGCACCGTGCTGCGCAAGGGCAAATACGTGGGCACCGTAAACGTGGCCGACGTCACCAAGGAGCAGCTCTCCGCCATGATGGTGGGCAGAAACGTCAAATTCGCCGTGGATAAGGACCCCGCGAAGCCCGGCGAGGTGATGCTCGATATCGAGCACCTCACCGTAAAGAGCCGCCTGCATAAGAAAAACGCCGTCAACGACGTCTCTCTGCAGGTGCGCGCGGGCGAGATCGTGTGCATCGCGGGCATCGACGGCAACGGCCAGAGCGAGTTCGTGGCGGCCCTCACGGGCCTTGAAAAGGCGGAGCCCGGCTCGAAGATCGTGCTGGACGGCGCCGACGTCACCAAAAAGACCATCCGCTATAAAAATACCCACGGCATGAGCCACATCCCCGAGGATCGCCACAAGCACGGCCTTGTGCTCGATTATTCGCTGGAGGAAAACATCGTGCTGCAGCGGTATTTCGAGCCCGATTTCCAGAAGGCCGGCTTTATTCGCTTCGATAAGGTGCGCGAATACGCCGACGGCCTCATTGAAAAATTCGACGTGCGCTCCGGTCAGGGCGCCGTTACCCCGGCCCGGAGCATGTCCGGCGGCAACCAGCAGAAGACCATCATCGCCCGCGAGCTGGACCGCCCTCACAAGCTGCTCGTGGCCGTGCAGCCCACCAGAGGTCTGGACGTGGGCGCCATCGAGTTCATCCACGAGCAGATCGTGGCCACCCGCGACGCCGGCAGCGCCGTGCTGCTGATCTCTTTGGAGCTGGATGAGGTCATGAACCTCTCCGACCGCATCCTCGTGATGTACGAGGGCGAGATCGTGGGCGAATTCGATCCCAAAACCACCACCGTGGAGGAGCTGGGCCTTTACATGGCCGGCGCGAAGCGGCAAACGAAGCAGGAAGGAGGCAGCGAACATGCGTAATACCGCCACTCACACCGAAAAGGTACCGTTTTTCCGTAAACCGGCGGTGCAGTCCATCGTGGCGTCCGTCATCTGTATTTTCGGCGGTCTGCTCGTGGGCTTCCTCGTGCTGCTGTTTATGGCCATCTTCTCCAAGGATATCCCCTTCTCGGAGGCCTTCAAGGGCATCCTGATCGTGCTTTCGGGCCCCGGCGCCGCCGGCAATCCCAAGGATATCCTCTTCACCTGCGGCAATATGCTGTTCACGGCCACGCCGCTCATCATGACGGGCCTTTCCGTCTCCCTCGCCTTCAAAACCGGTCTGTTCAACATCGGCGCGCCCGGCCAGTATCTGATGGGCGCCATGGGCAGCCTTCTCGTTGCGCTCAGCATCCCGCAGGGCAGCATGCCTGCGTGGCTCATCTGGACGCTGGCGTTTCTCACCGGCACGCTGCTGGGCGTGGTCTGGGGCGCCATCCCCGGGTTCTTCAAGGCCAAGTTCAACGTAAACGAGGTCATCGTGTGCATCCTCACCAACTGGATCGCGGCCAACGTGGTCTCGTGGGTGTTTTACGCCAATCAGGAGGCCTTCGTGAACTTCGCCGAAACCAAAACCAACTTCATCCGCAAAACCATCTCCAACGGCGTTTCCACCGCCACCTTCGGGCTGGATAAGCTCTTTGCCGGGTCGTATCTGGACGTGAGCATCCTCATCGCCTGTCTCATTGCGGTGCTGCTGTACGTAATGCTCAATAAAACCACCTTCGGCTACGAGCTCAAGGCCTGCGGCTACAACCGCAACGCCGCCAAATACGCGGGCATGAACGAAAAGCGCAATATCATGCTCAGTATGGCCATCGCCGGCGGGCTTGCCGCCTGCGGCGCGGCGCTGTGGTGCCTCAACGGCCAGCAGGATTTCAAGTGGAATACCTATCAGGCCCTGCCGAACGTGGGCTTCAACGGCATTCCCGCGGCGCTGCTCGCCAGCAACAACCCCATCGGCGTGATCTTCTCGGCGCTGTTTTTGCGCTACATCGATACCGGCGGCTCCTACCTGCCCGGTGAAACGGCCTTCAACGAATACGTTTCGCAGCTCATCATCGCCGTGATCATTTACTTCGCGGGCTTCTCGAAATTCATCAAGGATTTCCTCACCAAGCGCAGCGCGAAAAAAACGCCCCTGCCGCCCAAAGCCCCCGAACGGCTCGATCCCGAGCCCGAACCCGCTGCCGATACCGTACAGCCCGCAGAAGTACCCGCGGGCGGAAAGGAAGGTGAAGCGAAATGATCTTCCTGCTTCAGAAAACGCTTATTTTCGCTATCCCGCTGCTCATCGTGGCTTTGGCCGGTATGTACGCCGAGCGCAGCGGTATCATCAACATCGCGCTGGACGGCATTATGATCTTCGGCGCGTTCGCGGGCGCCATTGCGGCCTTCGGCCTGCGGCAGAACCCCTTCTTTGTGGATAACAACCAGCTGCTGTTCGCGCTCTGTTTGCTCATCGCGGCCGTGGCCGGGGCGGCGTTTTCGCTGCTGCTGTCGTTTTCCGCCATCAACTTAAAAGCGGATCAAACCATCGGCGGCACGGCGCTGAACCTCCTTGCTCCCGCCGTTACCCTGTTCATCACCAAGGTGCTGTTCAATAAGGATAAGCTCGAAATGGATACCGCCGTCGCTTCCGACGGCAGCCGCCGCGATTTCGGCTACGCCCTGCTCAACGGCGATATGGGCAGCGTGGGGCAGGTCTTCTTCGATAAGGCCTATATCTCCACCTTCATCGCCATCGGCCTGTTCATTCTGCTTTCGGTGTGGATCTACAAAACCAAAACCGGTTTGCGGATGCGCTCCTGCGGCGAGCATCCCCAGGCGGCGGCAAGCGTGGGCATCAACGTGGTGAAAATGCGCTACCTCGGCACCACCATCTCCGGCGCGCTGGCCGGGTTCGGCGGCTACGCCTACGTGGCCACCGTGGCCAACGGCACCGCCGAGGGCACCGTGGCGGGCATGGGCTTTTTGGCGCTGGCCATCATGATCTTCGGCAACTGGAAGCCGGTGGGCATCGCCCTCGGCAGCCTGCTGTTCGGCTTTTTGAAGTGCCTTGCCGTTACCTACAACAAGAGCCTCATCCAGCCGCTGGAGGCCCATGAATGGATGAAGACGCTGCTGGCGAACAACGAGGGCTTCAAGGCCTTCTACGAGGCGATCTTCAAAAATATGTATTTCTACAACCTCATCCCCTTCGTTACCGTGCTTATCGTGCTGGCGTTCACGTCCAAGCGCTCCCGCGCGCCGAAGGCCGAGGGCATCCCATACGATAAAGGCGCAAGATAATTATGACCGCATACGAAATCATTCAAAAAAAACGCGACGGCGGCACGCTCAGCGGGGAAGAGCTCCGGTTCTTCCTCGCCGGCTGCCTTTCCGGCGATATCCCCGATTATCAGGCGGCAGCCTTTCTGATGGCCGCGTATTTGCGCGGCATGACGGACGAGGAGACCTACCTGCTCACCAAAGAGATGATCGCCACCGGCGATACGGTGGATCTCTCCCGCTTCGGCGAGCTTTCGGCCGATAAGCACTCCACCGGCGGCGTGGGCGATAAAACCACCCTCATCGTGGCGCCCATCGCGGCCAGCGAGGGGCTGAAGATCGCCAAAATGAGCGGCCGGGGCCTCGGCCACACCGGCGGCACCGTGGATAAGCTCGAATCCATCCCCGGCTACCGCACCGATCTTACCGTACCGGAATTTCTGGCGCAGGCCGAAAAGGCCGGTATCGCCGTGGTGGGGGCAAACAAAGCGCTGGTGCCCGCCGATAAATACCTGTATTCCCTCAGGGACGTGACCGCCACCGTGAGCAGCATCCCGCTGATCGCCTCCTCTATTATGAGCAAGAAGCTGGCGGCGGGCGCGAAAAACATCGTGCTGGACGTAAAATACGGCAGCGGCGCGTTTATGAAAACGGCGCCGGAGGCCGAAGCGCTGGCGCGCAAGATGATAGACATCGGCAAGCGCTTCGGGCGTAATATGGCCGCCGTGATCAGCAATATGGACCGCCCCTTGGGCGAGGCCGTGGGCAACGCGCTGGAGCTTTCGGAGGCCGTGGACGTGCTGCGCGGCTATAAGGGCGGCGATATCAGGGAGATCAGCCTCGTGCTCGCTTCTGAGCTGATCGCGCTTGCAAAGGGTCTGACCCCGGAGGAGGCGTATGCCCGCGCCGTGGATGCGCTGGATTCCGGCCGCGCCTACAAGCAGATGCAAACGTGGATCGCCTCGCAGGGCGGCGACGTCGGCGTGCTGGCGTCCCCCATGGCGCGCTTTGCCGAAGAACATACCTATACGGTGGAAAGCCCCGTTTCGGGTTATATCTGCCGCATGGATACCGAAAAAATCGGCCTTGTGAGCACCGCCCTCGGGGCGGGCCGCCGCAAAAAGGACGACGTGCTCGATCTCGGCGCGGGGCTTACGATCCTGAAAAAGACCGGCGACCGGGTAGAGAAGGGGGAGCCGCTGTGCGTGCTCTATACCAAATCGCCCTCTGCGCCTGACGCCGCGCGCGATTACCTTGCGGCGCTGCACTTTTCGCAGGAGGCCCCTGCCAACGAGCCGCTCATCTATAAAGTGATCCGCTGAAAGGGGAGAAAGCCTTTGAAACGTCTCATCATCGGCGTTGCCGGCGGGTCCGGCAGCGGCAAAAGCACCCTCACCAACCACCTGAAGGAGGTATTCGGCGACGCGGTGACCGTGATCAACCACGACGATTACTACAAGGCGCAGGACGATAAGCCCTACGAGGAGCGGTGCCTGTGCAACTATGACCATCCCGACGCCTTCGATACGGATCTGATGATCTATCATCTTTCGGAGCTGCGCGCCGGTCGCGCCGTGGAGTGCCCTGTTTACGATTTTACCGTGCATAACCGCTCGGGGCTTACCAAAACCGTTTCTCCCGCCCCCGTCATTCTGGTGGACGGCATCCTGATATTGGAAAACAAGACGCTCAGAGATTTGTTCGATATCAAGATCTACGTGGATACGGACGCCGACGTGCGCGTGCTGCGCCGCATAAGGCGCGATACCAAGGAGCGGGGCCGCTCGCTGGAATCCGTGATCAGCCAGTATCTCAACACGGTCAAGCCCATGCACGAGGCCTTCGTGGAGCCCAGTAAAAAATACGCCGATATCATCATCCCCGCCGGCGGCCGCAATCCCGTGGCGTTAGAGATGATCGAAAACAGGGTAAAAGAGCATTTGTCAACATAATGTGCGCATAATGTGTTGACAAAATACAAAAAATAGCATATACTATAATTGAAACAGGAGGTGTATGCTATGGCTGCTGCAAATTTGAATATCCGCACGGAAAAGGAAATCAAGGAACAGGCGGAACGGCTTTTCAATGAGCTTGGTTTAACGATGACCACCGCAATCAACGTATTTCTGAGAACGGCCATTCGTGAGCACGGTATGCCTTTTCCTCTGAAGCTTGACGTCCCGAATGAAACGACTGCCGCCGCGATCGAAGAAGGCAGGCGTATCGCCGCTGACAGCACTGTGAAGGGGTATTCCAGTATGGATGCGCTCAAGGCGGCGCTTGACGTATGAAATACGAGGTCAAATTTACCACACAGTTCAAAAAATGACGCCATGCCGTAAAAATGCGGCAGATTTGCTTATCTTAATAATCATTAATATGTACGGAAAACGGCGGTATCACCGTCGTTTTTTGTTATGCGTCCAAAA
>CAMVBR010000078.1 GCA_947165755.1 uncultured Clostridia bacterium | reverse complement strand
GATCTGTGATATAGGTTCTCAGCTTATCCGCGTGACTGCCGGTTTTTACCGCCCGAGATTGCGGATTAACATTTCCGAAAAACAGATTTTCAATAAAACTATTTATCATTACGATCACCTCCTATTTAAGCGTAGAGCCGAAGCATCTCGGCGATATAGGATAAGTGCCGCGGAGTTTTTCTGGAGATCTTGTTATAATACTCGGAACAAAGAAATTGAAGAAGCCATGTTTTCGGAATACGCCAACCGGCGATACAATCCAAATATCTCAGGATTCCTTTATTGATCCAATTTCGTATCGTGTTTTCCCCGTATCCGGTAAACGATTTGACCTGTGTCACATTCATCAGCTCCGGGTAAGGAATGAGCTGATTGTTGTAATAGGTCCACATATTTTGATGCTGAATGACATCTACAATGTATAAAGTATTTTTAATTCTGCTGCGGTCGGTTGCGGATGCCTGTTTCGGATAACTTACCGCATACCTCCACGGATTGACCTCCCGATCCCGAAGATAGTTTTCTATATCGGTTTTTTTGATAAGATATGTATGTGTCTTTTTTCCGGTATTGATACAGGGAATCAGCCCGGACTGCAACAGATACATTGCTTTTCGCTTTGAAATATGGCAAACGATGCGCATTTGTTCTTTGGTCAGGATATCCTCGTATTGGTCCAAGTTGTAAAGTTCTTTTTTCATTTCGGTTACACTCCAAATTCTATTTTTCCTTGTCATAATCCGGAGCATATTGACGCCGTTTTTTCTTGCATTCTTCTTGCATTTATGCAAGAAAAGAGTGATTTCTTGCATCTTTCCGGCTTGATTTGAACCGTTTTCACATTATCCCGAATCTTCCCTTTTCATGCCGCTGACCCCTTATGATACAAACGATTCAAAGGGAACGCTTCGGGAAAAAGCGGGACGTTTTTTGAAGGAAAAGTGACGAAACCTTACACACTCGAAATGCTGTGTGCCCAAAAGGCACCTAGGGTTCGAATCCCTAACTCTCCGCCAAAGTGAAAATCCTGTCGATGAAGTCGGCGGGATTTTCGCTTTGTATTCTTCATTCTTCAGTTTTAAGTATTCATTATTCATTTAAATCCCGTTTGCGGAAGCTTGAGCGTGTACCTTTCGGATAGCTTTCGTTCCCTTGCCGATCGGCAGATCCCTGCGCGCAATGCCCGGGGATCCTTTTTCTTATGCTGTCAAAAGGTCAGCGTGTCCGTTTCCTTCAGCAGCCCGAGGAGGGCGTTTTGGCGGTAGGCGAAGGCGGCGTCGTTTTTGGCTTCGTCTTCGTCCGGGTAGCGGATGCTCCAGTCGATCAGGTCGGCATAGGCGAGGATGCGCACCTTCTTCTCCACGGCGGCGGCAGCGGCTTCGTCCGCGCCGAGGTAGGCGCAGAGGGAAGCGCGCCAGAACCGGCGGGCGGTTTCGGCGGGGTAGCCCTGAAAGGCGAGAACGGCGGCGGGGTCGAGCTCGGAAAACCCCACGTAGGAGTTATACATCTGCATCAGGTCGAAGATCGGGTGCCCCACGCTCAGGGTATCCATATCGATCACAAGCACCTCGTCCCCGGCAAGCACGATGTTTTTCGTGTGGAAATCGCCGTGGAGCATGCGGTCGCTCTCTGGGATGCCGTCAATGAGCCGCGATAGCTTCCCGCCCGCCTCTCCGGGCAGGAACGGCAGCACCCGTTCGGCGATGACGGCCGTTTTCTCTTTCATGGAGGGCAGCTTGCCCTGCGGCACGCGTACGGCGTGTATTTTTTTGAGCATCTCCACGTACCGCGCCACGCACCAATCGAACCGCTCGGGCTCGCCCGCCAGTATTTTGGCGAAGGACCTGGCCCGCAGCAGCTCGAATACCGAGCCGTAGCTTTCGCCCACCTTCACCACGTCGTAAGAGATGGCGGTGGGCACGCCGAGCACCAGCGCCAGCTTCGCCACCTCGCGCTCGTGCTTTATATCGGCGAGCGCGTCGGCGTTTTTGTAGGTCTTCACCACGGTATCGTCGTCGAGGCGGTAGACCCTGCCGTTGAAGCCCTCGCCGATCACCTCGCAGCCCTCCACCGAAACCGTGCGGTAGGCCTTTTCCACCGGCAGCATCTCGGTAAAGCCGGTCATATCGAGGATATCGTACACCTCGCGGCTCACGTTCACGATCTTCAGCGCGGGGCAGGCCTTTTTCAACCGCAGGATCACCCGGAGCCCGGCGCTGGAAATATAGGCGAGATCTGCCGCGTCCAGCACGAGGGGCCCGTGTCGGTCGGCGGTGAGGCGGGCGATCTCCGCCTCCACGGCCCCGGCGTTGGCGGAATCGATGCGGCCCGAAAGAAACAGGGTGGTTGCTTCTTCGCCGTAAACGGCCTTAACTTCGTTCATTTGCTGCCTCCTCTGACAGCCCGGTTCGGGCGTGTTTTTTTTCTTATTATACCCGCGCAAAGGGGAGAGTTCAACGGTTTTTTTGCTTCGGCCCTTGCAACGCCGGCTTAAAAATGATACCATCGACGTATTACGGAATGAAAACAACGGGGAAGGGGGCGTTTTTATGAAGCCGCAAACCGTAAAGCAGGCGTTTCTGCGGTCCGTGCCCGTGATGGCCGGGTATCTGGTGCTGGGCGCGGGGTTCGGCATACTGATGCGCGGCGCGGGCTACGGCGCGCTGTGGACGGCGGCCATGAGCCTGTTTGTTTTCGCCGGGTCCATGCAGTTCGTGGGGGTGGGGCTGCTCACCGGCGGGGCGAGTCTGCTCACGGCGGCCGTGACCACGCTCACGGTGAACGCCCGGCACCTGTTTTACAGCGTCTCCATGATCGACGTCTACAAAAACGCGGGCGCGTATAAGCCCTATATGATCTTCGCCCTCACCGACGAGACCTATTCGCTGCTGTGCGACGGCAAAACGCCCGAAAACACCGCGCCGGAGGCCTTTCGCTTTCTGGTATCGCTGTTCAACCACGGCTATTGGGTGGCGGGCAGCGTGCTGGGCAGCCTGCTGGGGGCGGTGCTGCCGTTTTCCACGGCGGGCATCGAGTTTTCCATGACCGCGCTCTTCATCGCCTCGTTTACCGAGCAGTGGCTCTCGTCGAAGGACCACGTGCCCGCCCTTACGGGGCTAACGGGCACGCTTTTGTGCCTGCTGCTGAGCGGGCGGGAGCATTTTCTGATCCCGGCCATGGGGCTCATCACCCTTACGCTCACGCTGCTGCGCGGGCGGGAGGAGGCGAAGGTATGACCCATTCGGCCCTTCTCATCGCCGTGATGGCGGCGGTCACCATGCTGCTGCGGTTTTTGCCGTTCCTGATCTTCCGAAAAAAAACGCCGAAGTACGTTTCGTACCTCGGCAAGGTGCTGCCGCCCGCGGTGATCGGCATGCTGGTGATCTACTGCCTGAAGGATATCACGCCCTTTACGGCGCCCTTCGGCATTCCGGCGCTTGTGGCCGCCGCCGTGGTGGTGGGGCTGCAGATCTGGAAGCGCAATTCCCTGATCAGCATTTTGGCGGGCACCGCGGTATATATGCTCATTTCACAGGGCTTAGTCTATTTCGATTTTTAAGCACAGCGGCAGGTCGCTTTTTCTGCCGCCGGTGAACACGGTCAGGCCCTCGGGCGTGCGCTCGAAGGGCAGCGCCTCCCCGGTGGAAAGCAGGGTAACGCCCGTCACGGTAAAATCCTCCCGGTCGCGCCTTGCGAAGGCCTTTACGGTTACGTCGTTGCCGTCCGGGCGCATCTGAAAGGCGTAAACGCAGCCGTTTTTATAGGTGAAGCGGAAATCGCGGGCGGTGTAGCGCTTTTCGTCGCCGTCCTTGAAAAAGCCGCCCTCGTTGTTCACCTCGCCCTCGCCGAACTGCCGCCAAAAGGTAGTGCCGTAGATACCCTCGCCGTTTTGGGCAAGCCAATCGCCGGTCTCAAGCAGAACGGCGGTTTCTTCTTTTGTGATCGTTCCGTCGGCTTTGGGGCCGACGTTGAGCAGCAGCATGCCGTTTTTGCTCACGATGTCCACAAGGTCGCAAACGATCTGCCGCGCGGATTTGTATTCGTTATCCGCCCGGTAGCCCCACGATTGCTTCCCGATGGCGGTATCGGTCTGCCACGGCACGGGGGAAATATCCGTCAGCGCCCCGCGCTCCACGTCAAAGGTGCCCACGCCGGGCGGGAAGGCCTGATGCTTGTAGTTGATCGTGACTTCCTTCTCCCACGCCGCGGCCCGGTTATAGTAGTAGGCCGCCAGCTTTTTCAGGTAGGGCTTGAAGGTATGGTTGTGGATCCACCAATCGAAATACAGGATGGAGGGCTGCAGCTTATCGATCAGCTCGCAGGTGCGGGCAAGCCAGTCTTTCAGCCACGCCTCGCTCGCCCCCTCGGCGGTGATATCCGCCGTAGTGATATGCATAACGTCGCTGCCGAACCCCGGGCCGTTATAGGCCGGGCCGTAAAAATCGGCATAGCGCGGGTCGGTCACGTCGCTCTCGCAGGCGCGGCCCGTATTCAGAAAGAAATAGTGCTCCGCCCGGTGGGTGGATGCGCAGAAGGTGAGCCCCGCAGCCTCGCAGGCGGCCTTCAGCTCGGCGGCCACGTCCCTGTGCGGGCCCATGGCCTTGGCGTTCCAGCGGTTGAAGGCGGTATTGTACATGGCGAAGCCGTCGTGGTGCTCGCACACGGGCATCACGAACCTCGCGCCCGCCCGCTTGAAGAGCGCCGCCCACGCCGCCGGATCGAACCTTTCGGCCTTGAACATGGGGATGAAATCCTTGTAGCCGAATTTATCCTGCGGGCCGTAGGTCTGCCGGTGATGTTCGTATTCCCGGTGGTTTTCGTCGTACATGGCCCGGGGGTACCACTCGTTGCCGTAGGCGGGCACGCTGTAAACGCCCCAATGGATGAAAATGCCGAATTTATCGCGGGTATACCACGCGGGCGTTTTGTGGTGCGAAAGCGACGCCCAGGTATCCTGATACGGCCCCCGCGCGATCACTTCGTCGATCTTTTTCATATAGGCTTCGGTCATTTCGGCCGAGGCCTCCGTTTGCCATGCCTGCATCGTTACGCCTCCTTTTTTGTTCAGTATAAGGTTTTATTATTTCTCGAACGCTGCCGCCACGTCGCCCAGCAGCTTTCGTATGGGCAGGTGCTGGGGGCACACCCTTTCGCACTTGCCGCAGCGGATGCAGTCCGAGGCCCTGCCGTGGCCGCCGCCGACCACCACATTATTGTAGTAGAAGCCCGCGTTCCAATCGTGGAAGGCTTCGTTGGCGTTCAGCGCCGAAAACATATCGGGGATGCGTATGGCCTTGGGGCACTCGTTTTCCTCAACGCAGTAGCGGCAGGCGGTGCAGGGGATCAGGTTCAGGCTGTGGAAAATATCGCACACCTTCCGCACGGCAGCCTTCTCGGCGTCGTTCAGCGGCCTGAAATCCCGCATGGCGCTCAGGTTATCCTCCATTTGCGCCATATCGCTCATGCCCGAAAGCACCATGGCCATGTTCGGGAAGCCGCCGGCAAAGCGCAGGGCGTAGGAGGCGTTGCTGCCGCCGCCGAGGTCCCGCAGGATCGTATCCGCCGCTGCGGGCAGGTTCACAAGGCTGCCGCCCTTTACGGGCTCCATCACGATCACGGGTTTGCCGTGCTTTTCGCACACCTCGTATACCTTGCGGCTCTCCACCGAGGCGTCCTCGTAATCGAGGTAATTGAACTGGATCTGCACGATCTCCACTTCGGTGTGCTCGGTGAGGATGCGGTCCAGCACCTCGGCCTTATCGTGGAACGAGATGCCGAACCGGCGGATCCTGCCCTCTTTTTTGAGCTCCCATGCCGTTTCGTAGGCCCGGCAGCGCTTGAATTTTTCGTAGTTGTTCTTATCCTGCGCGTGCATCAGGTAAAAATCGAAATAATCCACGCCGCACCACGCCAGCTGCCGCTCGAAGAAGGGACGGATATCCGCTTCCGATTTGAAGTAGGGGTCCGTCAGCTTATCCGTGAGCAGGAAGCGGCTGCGATCAAAGCGCTTTGCCACGCAGTCGCGTATGGCCGTTTCCGATTGCCCGCCGAGATACCCGTGGGCGGTATCGAAATAGTTGAAGCCCGCGTTGATGAACGCGTCGGCCATGCGGCAGAATTCCTCGGCGTCCACTTTGCCGTCCTTCATGGGCAGCCGCATGCAGCCGAAGCCGAAATTGCCGCGGATCTCGGGAAAGAATTTGTTCTGTTCCATGGGGGTCTCCTTTTTGTTGATTATTCCACGCCGTAGCGCTCCGCCAGATCGTCCGCCCAGGCCTGGGCCGCGCCGCTGAGCTTGAACACGGCGATGGAGATCTTCACGAGCTTCACAAAGATCTTGATGATGGTTACCACTTCGCTCACCTCCCGTAAGCCGCATATCGTTTCTTATTCATTATACACTTTTTTAATCTGCAATACAACCTCTCTGACCTCTGACCACTGACCTCTGACCACTGACCTCTGGCTACTGACCTCTGACTACTGACCTCTGAGTGTTTTTTTCAAGGTCTTTCATCGCGAAAATATCGGGCAGCATCAGGCCCATCAGGATCTCCGCGTCCGTCCAGCCCGATTCGCTGCAAAGCGGCCCCCAGCCCGCGTCGTGCGGGCAGCCGCAGGCCTCGCCCAGCTCCAGATCGAAGGCCCTGCACCACGCGCCGTCCTGCGCCGGATCGTCGGCATGCATCTGCGACGCAATGCAGAAGGCGGCGATATCGCGCCATAAGCCGTAAAAATACGCGTCGCCGGTCGCGCGCCAGGCCGTTGCAAAGCCGATGGGCAACCAGTTCACAGAGTAGAGCAGGTCCGCCACCGGGTCGCCGTTTTCGGTGAGCAGCGAGCATTCGCCCGCCGCCGTGCGGGCGCAGGCGGCCTTGTAGCCCGTATCCCACTCACGGTAGCCGCCGTTCGGGTGCCGCAGCCTTGCGAGATCGGCCGTTACGCGGTACAGTATGGCTTTGTGGGCTTCTTCGCCCGTAGCCTTGTACAGCAGCGCCAGCGGCAGAATCAGGCGGCACGCTTCTTCCGTCTCGCTCTGCTCGCGGCGGGTATCGGGGTAGAGGGACATGAGCGTTTCCAGCCCCCGCCGGGCAACGGCAAGGTAGGCTTCGTTTCCGCCGCAAAGGTAAGCCAGCAGCAGAGATGCGTGGTAATAGGCGTTATAGTGGGCGCTGGGCAGCCCGTGCTCCGCCTCCCGCAGCGAGGCAAGCCCCGCTGCGTCCAGAAACGGCGCGTCGGTACGGGCAACGCGGCAGCCGTCCTTCGCCGTGGTGCGCACCAAAAAATCCAGCGCGCGGCACACGGCGGGGAACCGGTCGATCTTCTTTAGATAATAACATTCATACAGTGCGGGCAGCACCGCCCGGGCGGCGTCGTCCTGATAGCACACCTCCCAGCCCTCGTCGGTCCAGCGCAGCATGCCGTCGAAAGGGCCGCCGGTCACCGTCATGGGGCCGAAAACCACGTCCGCCAGCGCGTCGGCGATAGAGTGGGCCTCCCGGTCGCCGGTGAGCGCCCCGTAAAAGCGGAAGGCGCCCGCGGCCTCGCCGGTGCAGTCGGTGCGCACCGTGAGCGCCGGGGTCTGTACGCCCTCGGGCGAAATATTGTGGCGCAGCCCTTCGCGGACGCCGCCGCTGCCGCCGTCCACAAGGTTTCGCCGCAGCCAGCCCATGCCCCGGGCGACCGCGTCTTTTCTATGGCGGTCGAAGGCCGCGTCGTCGCTGAGGTCGGCGGAAACGCCGAACCGCACCGTGGGGGTGGGCAAGGCTGCGGGGCGCGTCCCCGTGAGCCACGCGGCGATAAAGGAGATGAGCGCATCCCAGGTTTTTGACGGCACGAACCGTGCGCGGCGGAAATTGCGCAGCTCAAAAGAGGACATCATCAGGTTTTCGTCTACGGTATACAGCCCCGGATCGCCTTCGTCCGGGATCGCGTCCGAAGGCAGGGCTCTGTGGTAGGGCAGCCGCTCGCCGTACAGCAGCAGCGGCCGCATGCCCGGCACGGTGAACCAGGGCCGCAGGGCGCGGTTGGCGCCGTCGTCCAGGAGCGCGCCCGGGGCAAGCCCCGGTATGCCGCCCGCTTCGGCGGGCAGCGGCGAAAACAGCCGTTTGGTTGTGGTATCGGCGGGGCCGTCGCAGTAAACCGGGCCGAAGCTCCTTACCGCCTCGGCAAAGATCCGCTTGCCCTCGGTTTTCCACGCGGCTTCCAGCTTCACCCGCAGGCGTAGGTCCAGCGGTCTGCCGCCGCCGAACACGCAGAAGCAGTCGAAGGGCGAAAGCTCCGCCCGCAGGGCCTCGTCAAAGGTCATGCGCGCCGTTTCGGCGCAGGAATCCAATACTCTGCCGAAATC